>PBWV01000015.1 GCA_002728255.1 Rhodospirillaceae bacterium
GCCGTTCGAGCCCGTCCACATCAAAACTTCTTCGCCAATAAAACCTCCTTCCCCAGCCAAACCTAAGCCATACTGATCGATGGTGCCGTCGCCATCCGTATCAACAGTTAATTTCTTTAATTGGACCAGCCACTCATCCCAGGTCCTTGGGGCAACCGCATCGTCTAAACCAGATTGGCGGTACAAATCTTTTCTATAAACGATAGCATCAGCCCCAATGCAGTGCGGCAATCCGTAGTAACGTCCCTCATCATTTCTACTGACCCGTTGTACAATTTCGAAAAGATTTTCTTCGCCAATCGAATCAACCACCGCATCTAATGGACGCAGAAGACCAACCTCTGAGAGCGACAGTATTAGACCGGTATAGCCATGAGCCGCATCAGGAGGTGCGCCCGCCGCCAGCGCTGCCTGCAATTTTTGAAGCAGGGAACCCCAGCCAATTGCCTCTTGCTCGATCCGAATACCGGGGTTGAGCCGCTCATAATCGGCAATAATGTCCCGCATAGCCGAAAGTGTTCTATTATTGGGTTCGGTATGCCAAATTCTAACAATCTTGTCATCAGCAGATGAATGCGTCACGCTAGCGATAAGCAGAACAAGCAAACTTGCTAAACTCAAACCTATTTTACAAATACGCTGTTGTATCACCCCGCCTCTCCAAAAATTTAATATCCCCCATTTCTCTGAAACAATCGTATGACGCCCCCTACTTTGGGTCAACATAACAAAAGCCATAACTTAATTGCTCGATTTAGTTAAAAATTTTTCGCGTAGGCGCGGCAACATTGTTCCGACCAACTTCTTCGAATTTTAGCCGCATTTCGCGATGGGTTTAGTTTGTATAAGTCTCGCGAACCACATACCGGCCATCTTCCTTGTGTGTGAAAAACTCACCCACACGAGGATGAGAAACTGGCTTCCCTGTCTCATCCATTAGCAAGTTCTGCTCAGACACATATGCTATATAACTCGTCTCTTCATTCTCTGCTAACAGGTGATAGAATGGTTGATCTTTGCGGGGCCTTACATCCTCTGGGATCGACTCCCACCATTCATCGGTATTCGAAAACTCCGGATCCACGTCGAAAACAACCCCCCGAAAAGGAAAAAGCCGGTGGCGCACGATCGCCCCGAGCTGAAATTTAGCCGTCCTGATAGTCATACTGTATGGTAACATGAACGACGACGAATAAATATGGAAAAATTGGCCAAGTTGACCAAAAGAAAAGACTACGTTGAACGACTTTTAAGGCTACACTCAACGGAATTAGCTCTCCGAGGCACCTTAATTGATGACTAAAGAACTACTATTCGGCATACAAACGAATGGCATAAGACATACAGAGGCTGATGGCCTGCCAGCCATTGATGACCGATTTCGTATGGTGAAAGCTGCTGGCGTGCACGACTATGTCGACAAAACACCAGCAACCCACGAAATAGATGATTTTGCCGCTGCCAGCCAAAAATATAATCTCCCCATATTAGCTGGGGGGTGGTACTACACTCTCGGAAGTGACGAGGAGTTGTTCAAAGAAAATATCAAACTGGCGAAACAGCTAGGTTCCCTTGTCCACAATACTCAAATCCGGGCGAACCACTCCGATGGCACCCCAGTGTCTAACACCGAGGTTGTGCAGGCCTACCTAGACTTCCAAGAGATCGGAGATAAATACGGAGTATCACCTTGCTTTGAAGTTCACGTCAACATGTGGTCAGAAGACTTTAGAAGAGTTGAAAAAGTTGGCCTAGCTGTAGAATCTTATGGAGTGGAATTCAACATCACTCTGGATCACAGTCATGTGATTTTCAAAATAAACAACCCACTAGAGCAAGAAATTGGTGGAATACGCCAAGACGTAGAAAATGGCTCCCTCATTCTGGACCCATTCAATCCCAAGAACATTAGCAAACAATGGATAGATGCCTCGTGGGTGAAACACTGCCATGCACGTGCAGTCATCCCCAATAACCCAAAAAACCTTGATGCCATTGACGAAAATAAGAATCCAGGCCGAGGTATTCAGTTTCCTTTTAAGGAACCAGCGGAAGGCACATACCATACTGAGTGGCGAGAAGAATCTCTTGAGCCATGGAAGGAAACAATTCGCGCATTAATGCGCCATCACCTCACCGATGATACAAACAAATTGGGGCAAATATCCACCGAATTTATACCCGCGTTCGACTATGGACAGGGGTGTAAATATTCTCTGTTTGAACAAAGCATTGCGTGTGTTAAGTGGATGCGATCTGCTTGGAAGAACGTTCAAAAAATCTGAGCGGCAAATAGTTAGAGGCCTGCAGAAATATTGGGCTTAGCTACTAGCAACTTCCCTTCCATTCCATGCTTTTTAATCAACCTCTCAACCAAGCCGCTCGTTTTGGCCTCTTCAACAAAGGAAGCTAACTCCTGTGAAAGGGCTTCATTGCCTCTACAGCTTCCCATAGCTTGCTGCACGGTAGTAAAACGTCCAGCAAGAACATTGCCTTGCAGACGCGCTGCGTCCGCAATTAACCCGGGTCTTAACCCCGCCAGCACGTCTACCTTCCCCTCCGCAAAGAGCTCGACCGCGCCCCCCAGACCTTCTCCTCTCACCAAACCCGCGTTCTCTATGGTTCGGGTAAGGTATAGGTCATAAGCACTTCTTCCAGCTACACCAATTTTTATTCCATTCTGGTCAACTTCATCAATTTGTTTGAGATCCAAACCTCGCCGTATCATGTAGGTTGCTTCTATCTCAACATAGGCGGCGCTGAATTTTATAGTCTCCGCCCTAGCTGGTTCTGCAGCAATTAAGCCTATATCCCACACATCTTCCGAAGCGGCATCGGCCAAAACACCTGGGCTTGGAAATGGCACTAATTCAACTTCGCATCCCCACGACTTGCCTACAGCTTCAGCCATATCAGGAGCTACTCCAAATGGCAGCCCCTCGCTATCAACTCCACTTACAAGAAGGAAATTGGAAAGGTTAATCCCCGCCCGCAGCTTCCCCAAAAGGCCCAATTCGGAAGCTATATTTTTAGGGGTATTATTCAATGTTCTGCCCACAGTTGTGTCTCATGTTAATGAACACACCCCCAAATCGATTTGTGGAGCGCCACCCAGGGACCTATTGGACACAACTAAGACAAATCGCCCGCCTATTTTGCGGCCCATTTACCTTCAGAGTATCTCTGATCCTCGCCACCACCTATCTTAACCGCAGGTTGATAGCTCACTTTTGGCTGCGCCGCATTTCCCGAAATGCGGACAGTTACCTCTTGTCCTGGCTCTACGTCCACAGATACGACGGACCCTCCCTCACCAGAACCGAACAACATTTCATCCAAAGTCATCTGGTAAACTCGAGCTAACTCTATAGCTTGGCTCACTGATGGCTCAGTTTCATTTCGTTCCCAACGCCGGTACGCTCCTGCCTTTACGCCACAGGCGCCCGCTAATAACTCAGCATTGAAATGTCGCTCTTTTCTCAACACTCTTAATCTCTCACCTAACCGCATGACGGCGCCTCCTCTTCGAATGGTGGCCAATGGGCCATTTTAGTTGAAAATGCAGGTCCACTAAATTTCTTAATCAACGGAGCCATTGTGCCAAACAACCAAACCACCTGTTCAACAGCTCGATACAACAGTATTCGGCATGGCAAAATACTGCCACCTGGTTGGATGCTGACCAAACCACCATCAACTAATTTAGGAATTATTTTCTCAAAATTAGAATCCGGCATTAGTCTTTCAAGCAGAGCTTGATCAACATACCGATCAAATAACCAAGCACCCACAATAATATTGGTCACTCTCATCTCCCAAACCCCAAGCCTATATCGGAAGGCATCCACCTTTTGACTAGCCTCGGTGGCTGGAGAACGAATCATATGGCACGGAACCTTCAACCCAAGCTCCCCTGCCTCCTCCTCTGATAACCCCTCTACCGCCTCAAGATGTCTACGATAGCACTCCACATCCGCTGGAAAAATCACCTTCTCCCCCGCCGTGAACCATGACCGCAATAAATCCAGTACTTCCGGATCTTTAAGCGGATCATACCTAAAGCTAGGCACTTGAGGAAACTCGAGGATGTTATCAAATTCCGAAAGCTCATTATCCGCTACTCGAGATTCTTTCTCGCCCACATTCCTTATATCTTTTTCCATAATTACCGCCCTCCTAAACTCCGGTAAAAATGCCATTTGCATAAACTTTTTGTGTCCTTAGATTCCATCTATAAACCTTTATGGCGACTAGACAAGCAACATAGGCTATGGTGCCCTAAATTCAACAGAAAGAGAAGCATTTTAACTATGCGTAATTCCTACGAAGACATTATTGTATCCCTAAAAGGGAATGTTGGATTAATTGAGATTAATCGTCCCCCCCACAACTTTTTTGATCACACTTTGATCCGGCAAATCGCTGATTCCTTAGACGAATTTGATCAGCATGTGCCTTGTCGATCAGTGGTACTGGCGGCCAAAGGTAAGTCCTTTTGTGCCGGCGCCCAATTCTCTCAATCATCTGATGGTGAAGCCCAATACGAGCTGGGCAGCCCAGCGCCCCTCTATGTTGAAGCGGTACGCATCTTTGGCGCAAAAAAGCCTATAGTGGCCGCTATACAAGGTGCCGCCGTGGGTGGTGGGCTCGGCTTAGCGCTAACGGCGGATTTTAGGGTAGGATGTGCCGAATCGCGTTTCGCAGCAAATTTTACTAAATTGGGATTTCACCCAGGCTTTGGCCTTACCGTTACCCTACCAAAGCTAATTGGCCAAAATAGTGCTGAGCTCATGTTTTACACTAGCCGAAGAATAAAAGGTGAAGAGGCCTTTAATATGGGGCTAATCAACGAGATAGTCCCCCAATCAGAAGTACTCGAGGCAAGTATTCGTTTGGCAACGGAAATAGCAGAATGCGCACCTCTCGGCCTACTCTCAACGAGAGAAACGCTCCGAGGAGACCTAGCCGAACGGATTCGGATAGCAACAAAAAGGGAACTCCAAGAACAAACTTGGTTACGAGATACTCATGACTTTGCTGAGGGAGTTAAAGCCGTCTCTGAACGACGTCCAGCTCGTTTTATTGGAAAATGAATACTGATCCACAACTCATAGATGCAACCCGACGCATATACACGGAACTCGGTTCACCCTGGCCTCCGACAGAAAAACGCAATAATAAGCTTTGGAAGACATTAGAGGACTCAGGACTTACCCTAGCTTGGTGCCCAGAAGCACTTGGAGGCGCTGGAGGTGCGGTTGGAGATGGCTTGACAATAATTGGGATTACTGGCGAATTTTGGGATCCTGCTCCAGTAACAGAAACACTGCTAGCTGGTTGGCTCTTAAGCAAAGCAGCAATAACAATACCCAAGGGACCCCTAAGCCTCCTAGTCTCCCAACCCGCCAGCAAGATAAAGGTTGATGAGAATGGTAAGATTAGCGGCCGTGCCGAGAAAGTTCCGTTTGCGGCAAGCTCCAAACATCTGGCAGCTTTAGTGGAACCACCTTCTGGAACTGGTCATCAAGTTGCTATCCTAAAGACAGCTGATGCCTCGATTCTTCCTGGACACAATGTCGCAGCGGAACCACGGGATAGCGTATCACTTAGCGAAGTCGAACCTCTGGCCCTTGTCGATCCACTCCCCGCACTAAATCCTTCCAGTGTTCTTCTACTTGGCGCTCTCGCACGTTCTATCCAAATGACCCACGCAATTAGTGCAGTGTTAAACATGTGCATCGAGTACGCACAACAGCGGCCGGCTTTCGGTCGACCCATTTCTAAATTCCAAAGCATCCAACACTACCTGGCCGTCATTGCTGGCGAGTATGCAAGTGCGCTGGCCATAACGGCTGCTGCGGAAGAATCTTTTATCCAAGATTCTCAAATAGGGAAAACAAACATAATATCCCTTGCTTCTGCAAAGGTTAGAGTAGGTGAAGCAGCAAATAGGGTCTGCGCATTGTCTCATCAGATTCACGGGGCAATGGGATTTACAGAAGAATATACCCTCCACCTTTTCACCCACCGACTATGGTCATGGCGCAATGACTTTGGCAATGAAGCGACGTGGGCAACGGAGATCGGAAAACTGGTTGCTAAATTGGGACCGGAAGGTCTCTGGCACAAACTGACAACCTACTAATGGAATAACTCCCTTTCGAAGAAGATAAATCCGATGGAAACAAAAATCAATTTTCCCTACACCAAGCTACCCGTCGAAGTGCAAGAATTGAGGCAGAAGGTTCGTACCTTTCTAACCGAGGAAATTCAAAAGGGCACATTTAAGCCACACTCTGGGACTGGGTTTAATCGTGAATTCAGTCGGAAAGTTGGCTATCAAGGTTGGATTGGAATGACTTGGCCAAAAAAATACGGCGGTAAAGAAATGTCGCAATTTGAACGATTCGTTGTGACAGAAGAAATGCTCTTTTCGGGCGCGCCTACATGGGCACACTTCATTGCAGATCGACAAAGCGGCCCAATATTACTTAGATACGCCTCAGAAGAGCTCAAGGAGAAAATTCTGCCCAGAATAGCTAGAGGTGACTGCACTTTCGCTATTGGAATGAGCGAACCCAACTCTGGCTCTGATCTATTTGCTGCTCAAACCCGTGCCGAATACTCTGAAAATGGCTGGCGTATTAACGGCCGTAAGACATGGACAAGCTTCGCGCATGAATCGCATTATATGATTGGTCTTTTCAGGACGTCAAAAGCTACGAAAGACAATAGACGACATGGCCTCACCCAATTCTTGGTCGACATGAAAACACCCGGCATCACCGTCAAGCCTATTAGAAATTCAGCTAAACAGCATGATTTTAACGATGTGATTTTCGATGACGTTCTTATTCCTGCAGACCACCTCCTGGGTGAAGTAGACATGGCCTGGAAGCAAGCCACCGCGGAACTTGCCTTTGAGAGAAGTGGTCCCGAGAGATTCCTTCAAAATATTAATATTCTTTCTGAGCTTATTAGAATAATAGGAGCAAACCCGGATGCACACAGCGCGGCGCAAATGGGGCGATTAGTTGCCCAACTACAGTCATTACGCCAAATGTCTATTTCTGTGGCAGGAATGCTGAGCGCAGGCAGGGAACCTGTCCTAGAAGCCTCTATAGTCAAAGACGTGGGGACAAATTGGGAGCAAGAACTTCCAAATGCGGCCCGCGACATATGTTCCTTAATTGAAACCAATACAACCCCAACTAATGCGGGTTCCTTCGAAGAGCTTGTTCAAGAGGCTGTTATAATGTCTCCTAAATACACCATTCAAGGTGGAACCCGTGAAATATTGCGAGGAATAATAGCCCGGGGGTTAGGGGTCAGATAACTGATTGCAGCTGGCTAGGCCTGAATAGAAAATCCCCCGTCCACTGTTATAGCTGCACCGGTAATAAAGTCTGATCCCTTCCCCGACAAGAAAATAGCTACTCCAGCATGATCATCAGGGTCACCCCAACGACCAGCCGGGGTCCGAGCCAACACTCTCTCATGCAAACCACTCACCTCTTTCCGGCCGCGTCGCGTAAGATCTGTATCAATCCATCCAGGCAAAACCGCATTTACTTGAATATTATCTTTTGCCCATGCACTCGCGCATGCTTTCGTAAATTGCACGATACCACCCTTGCTCGCCGCGTATGCCGACGCAAAAGGCGCTCCAAAGATAGACATCATCGATCCAATATTTATGATCTTACCAGCGCCCTGCCTAACCATGACCTGATGGGCATATTTACTGCATAGCATGGCGCTAGTTAAATTCGTTTCAAGAACGGTGTTCCAAGAATCAATATCATACTCTTCAGGTTGCAAACGCACGTTCATGCCGGCGTTGTTTATCAAGATGTCAACAGTGCCAAATGCCTGCGCAGCCTTCCTGAATAAGGTCTGACAAGATTCAGTCTGCCTTACATCAGTTTCTACAGCCAGAACCTTCGCAGACAGGGCTTCTAACTCCCTAACCGCTGCTTTGTTTTTCTTTGGGTCCCGAGCTGCCACTACTATTGATGCGCCTGCTCGAGCTAAGCCTTTTGCCATCCCAAGTCCAATTCCCCCATTACCACCAGTCACAACGGCCACGCGCCCGTGAAGTGCGAATAAATCCATAAGCAGTCTCCCTCTATCAGAGATAGGCTAAATACCTATCACCATGGAACCCACAATATATGGCGAATAATTAATCTCCACACCATTATTTATTTCGATATTGTTATAGTACCCGCTCTTCTCTACATTAGCGTCGTATTCTCTAATTAATATTCTTAAAATGTCGGGCCCCACTTCTCATACTTTTTTTTCTCAACGACTACGTCTTCATTACGTAGATTGGGGTAATCCCGGGGCTGAACCATTACTAATGGTCCATGGAGGTCGAGACCATTGCCGTAGCTGGGACTGGCTGGCCCAATCACTAAAGGAAAAATATCACATTATTGCGCCGGACTTACGAGGGCACGGGGACTCACAATGGTTGGTTGGGGGGAGCTACGTATTACCTGATTATGTATATGATCTAGCTCAGTTGGTTCATCAAACTGACGTCGCCCCAGTGACCATTATTGGGCACTCCCTTGGAGGCATGATATCACTCCAGTATGCTGGTCTTTACCCTAAAAATGTAAGAAAGATAGTAGCAATCGAAGGACTGGGTATTCCTCCTGAAAAGATAAAGTCGGATAACGAGCTAAGTGTAGATACCCGTCTTGTAAAATGGGTGGAGTATCTGCGAAAGCTGTCTGGTCGCCAGCCTCATAGGTACAAAAATATTCCGGACGCTGTTGCTCGAATGAGAGAAGCCAATGAGCGGTTAACGGCCGACCAAGCCCACCACCTCACAATCCATGGGGTTAATCAAAATGAAGATGGCACGTTTAGTTGGAAATTTGATAATTATGTCCGTGTATTCCCTCCGTACGGCTTGAGTCCAGAGGAGCAACAAAATATGTGGGGTCGGATCGCATGCCCAACGTTACTACTTCGAGGAACTGAGAGTTGGGATAGTAACCCGGTGGAAGATGGTAGAGCTTCCTGTTTTTCCAATGCCACAATCATCGATGTGAAGAAAGCTGGCCACTGGGTTCACCACGATAAACTGAATGAACTTATTCAGCATTTGGAACAATTCTTACCCAACTAAAAGCTCAACAATGAAAAGGAACTAGGTATTTGAGTTGAAGAAAAATTTTCTACTTATAACTGTATGCATAACGGCTTGCCTATTGCTTCTTAATCAAGGATTTATTAAAGCGGGAACTACACCTTCACCCCTAGAAAAGACCATTAATATCCAAATTAGAAGCGGAGAGGTATCCGAAACCTCCAAAGTTATTAAGATACTTGAAGGAACAGACTTAACCCTAATCCTAAAAAGTGATCAAACAGTCGCCTTACATCTACACGGATACGATATTGTTGCAAAGGTGCCCAAATTTGGCAAAGCATTGATGAAGTTAAATACCTTCGCCACCGGCCGATTCCCTATTAAGATACATTCTTCTGCGAAGGATCATCAAGGCAACTCCCATCATGAACGAACCCTCCTTTATCTCGAGGTACACCCTAACTAGCTTGGATTGCGTGAGAAATTTCGGCGTATTAATTAACACAGGAATTTTTTTGGCTATTTTGTTTGCCTCGAATCCTGTTTTAGCCCATGGTTTTGCATACAAATATGATCTGCCCTTACCACTTAATCTTTATGTGTTTGGTTCCTCTTCTATTGTCTTTGTAAGCTTCCTAATGCTTCTTTTCTGGCGAAAAGGGACAAAAGAACTCCTTGACCTGAAATTAAGTTATACATTTAAGAACCCTAATTTTTACAAAATACAAAGGATGGCTGAAGCGACCCTAGGAACCTTATCCATCATGCTATCAACCATCATTTTATGCGCTGGTTTTTTTGGTAACTCAAATACTTTGAGTAATCCTCTCCCAGTAACAATTTGGGTATTATGGTGGGTAGGATTTTTTTATTTTACAGCCCTTTGCGTGAATATCTGGAATAGTATCAACCCGTGGGCCTTTTCATTCCAGCTAGCAGAAGTTGCCATTGGAAAAAGGATCCAACTTACCTCTTATCCGACTTGGCTGGGTTATTGGCCCTCTTTCATGTTTTTCCTATCCTTTGTCTGGATTGAATTGGTTTGGCCGCACAAAGAAGTCCCAGCCACTCTGGCAACAGTAATAACTTTATACACCCTGATAACTTGGACAGGAATGACAATCTATGGCAAACAGTCCTGGCTTAAATATGGTGAATGTTTTTCAGTAATATTTACCCTGATAGGAAACTTCTCACCAATCCAATTTTGTAAAACAAAAAAAACTCTCCATATCCAGCCACCCGCCCTTGGTATTCTTAAAATGCAAGAACCTTCTATGGGTCTCGTCTTTATTACAATACTATTACTGGCTGGGCTTAGCTTTGATGGTTTTATGGCGACCAAGAACTGGTTACAGCTCAAGACGTATTTACTTAATATCAACACCCTTCATTCAATTTTCAGAGAGCTCCACCAGACCTTCGGCAGTCTGCAACCAATATTGACGACACTCGGACTAGCTTCAACCTTATTACTTTTTCTTTTCACCTATATTTTTATATCTTTCCTTACAAAAGTCTTGATCAACTGGACGAGTACGCCGCCAAAATTAAAAGTATCGCTCCCAAAGATAGTAAAACATTTTGTTATGACCCTACTTCCCATTGCTATTGGCTATCATATTGCACACTACTTATCCTACCTCTTACTTGCCGGGCAACTAATCATACCTTTGGCATCCGACCCGTATGCGTTGGGCTGGGATCTTTTTAACACAAATGATTACCGTATAGACATTGGTATAATTAATGCAAAAAATATGTGGGGCATTACCCTTGTTTCGGTAATAATCGGGCATATTCTCAGTATGTTTCTGTCCCATGTTCGGGCGAGTCAATTATGTCTCTCCACCAACAGAATTTTAATTCAATTACCACTTGTTACCCTGATGATTTTATACACCGGGGTGAGTCTTTGGATCTTGGCTCAACCTATTGTTGAACTGTGAAACTTCTCTGGCCTCCTTTTCCTCAAACCATAATTAAGCTCAGAATCTGATATGTCTCTTTTCAAACTAAAAACATTTTTGTTTTTTCTTCTTAACCCATTAAGGTTAACCTAGTGATACAGAGAATTGTGGAATCCTAAATGCCAGAAACGAGCTGGTCCTTTGACGTCGATATTGTTGGCCGTTGTAATTTATCTTGCCCCTCCTGCCCAGTAGGGAATATGGCTGGAACACCCCTCCAATCCGGGTATATGAGCCCCAAACTTCTTGATCAAATAGTGGGCAAGGCTGTATCAGAATGTAATGTTACAAATTTTGCTCTTTATAATTGGACTGAGCCGTTTATTCATCCAAAACTTCCGGAGATGATAAGTGTCGTAAAAGCGCATAATATAGGCTGCGACATCAGCACAAATCTCAATTTGGCAAAGCAGATTGACGCGGTGGTATCAGCGAAGCCGGATACAATCAAAATTTCTGTTTCGGGATTTAATCAAAAAAGCTATGGGACAACACATCGAGGCGGGAACATAGAATTAGTAAAACAAAACATGCAAATGTTAGCAGACGCTAAAAAATCCTATGACTCTCCAACACGCATACTCGTAATTTTTCATAGGTATCTAGATAATCAAGATGAAGAGAGCTCTATGCGAAAATTTGCCTTATCCTTAGATTTTGATTTTACGACATATTGGGCTTACCTGATGCCTTTGGAAAAGAATCTTGCCTTTCTCAAATTAAAGCCTTCGGTAACCCAATTTACAAAACAAGATAAAGCCTTAGTTAATCAGTTAGCCTTTCCCTTGGAAAAGGCATTGTCTGTAGCACGAGATGAGAACGTCTCTCAATGTAGGCTGCGTGATAACCAAATGGCAATTAATTCAGAGGGAAAAGTGATGTTATGTTGTTCTGTATTTGACCAAAGCAAGTACCTGTTGGCCGATTACCTTGATACACCCATTCAAGATTTACAAAAAATGAAACATTCTCACGAGATGTGCACCAAATGCATGCAAGCAGGCCTGCACGTCATGATGACCTTTGGCGATAATAAACTACCAAGGTTTGCACTCCGCTTAGAAAAAATGATTCGTCAGAATATCCAAGATAATAATCCTGAACTCGATGTAAAAAAAGCCTATGGTCCTTACTTTGCAAGGGAAAGCCATCTTATCGGGCTTAAAAGAAAATTCCGTAATTTATTTTTTGGGTAAAGTTTTTCTCAAATACGGCTAACGCAGACTTTTCTAATTTAGGGCCTGTTAACTGAACGCCGACACGATTAAAATACCTCAATCAGGATAAGGACCATTATTGAAATGGCCGGCAGGATGATACCACTTAGGTAGCATAGTTATGGAATTTGGGGCTAGCCCAAGGTCCTTTAACGTATCGATATTACCCTCCACCTCCAGAGATTCTAAATTAATTACAGTGATAGAGCCATCATTCATCCCAGGCAGATTAAGCAAGGAATTTTGGACATATGCTTTTTCTTCAGAAGGTGAAAACGCAACGTGATGAGATCCTCCAGCAGTTGGCAAAGAAGTTATTAAAGACGGGCTCTCTATCCCATTGGATATATCAAAAATATGAAACATTCCAGGATCCGCTGTCGTCACGTAAAGCCTATCTACTTTTTTATTAAAATAAATTTCTAATGGCATGTGGGCCCCTAATGATCCAAAATCAAAAGCTTTATGCGCAACAAACCTTTCATCTGAAGCGGTCCACACGAGTACCCATAAGGTATCCTCCATCATATTGGTTACATAAGCAGCAGGGGGGGTTGAGTTAGGTATAAAAACTGCCTCGACTGGAGCGCTATCCCGGTTTTCTCCGACTACAATAGACCTTATATGCCTGTGAGTGCTGGCTTCAATCACTTCTATGGTATTCCCAACACCACTAAAATCCGGCGCCACACAATTGGCCACGATAAGTCGATCAATTTCCTCATTCAAAGCAATTCCATGAGGATAGGTCTTAGGAATTTTTATTATATCTGTTACCAGGTCATTGGCCGCATCGCCTATAATAACGTTCTCCGAGCCCATGCAGGTAACATACCAGGTCATATTATCGTCTGAAAAAATAATATTTTCTTGTACTTTACAATCGGGCATAGGAATCGATTTTAAACGATAGGGAAATTTTTCTAGATCAATTACATACATATCCTTGGAAGACAGGGCCGTAATATACGCTTTGGTCAAATCTCTATTGTAAAAAATATGATGCAAAACCAATTCCGGTGAAACTGGAATGTCGATCAAAATATTTCCATAATCTAAGGAAAGAGGGTCTAACTCAATAATTGCTATCCCCTCTCTTCGACCCTCCCCACCTACTTGCAATTGGAGGGCTTCTAAAGACTCTGGAGCCTTTGACTCATAATTAAGGATAGCCAACATTTCAGCTGAAGCGAAAGGAATAATTTTGTAAAAACAAATATTTAACACAAACAAAAATATACAGCAAAGCATCTTCCCACGGACTTTGATTTTGTTTGAAAAACCTAAATCCGGAACCAGAATATTAGTGGTGCTATTATGCATTATTTAGAACTTATGTAGCCCTTCGCCCTTCAATAATGTTAAACATAGGCCAACTTAAATACAATATGCCTATTACCGAATAATGCTGGGACCACTTACCAAAAGCAATTCATCGAAAATAAGACATGCAAACAAACTATACCTGACACTATATGCTTTCCCTCTAGGAACAAAAAAGTAGGACGAAAAATGCCCAAATTAGAAGGTAAATGCGCTGTAATCACTGGTGGTGGAACAGGTATAGGACGCTCTACTGCGCTGGCCTTTGCTCGGGAAGGAGCCAACATAGCCATACTTGATTGGGACAAAGAAACCAGCGAGCGCACTATCGCCGAAATTAGAGCGATTGGAGTTTCAGGACTTTTTTTTGAGACTGACGTTAGCGAAGCTGAAGAAATGGAACGTTCCATAAAAGGAGCTGCTTCCGAGCTTGGAGGCTTGCACATATTGCACAACAATGCGGGGGGCTCCTCCGCAAAAGATGGGGCTGTCGAAACCCTGCCTCTTGAAGAGTGGTGGAGAACCATAAAAACGGATCTTTTCGGAACTTTCCTTGGGTGTAGATTTGGTATCCCCGAATTAGCAAAATCTGGGGGTGGTTCCATTATCAATATGACATCTATCAGAGCTCTGGTTGGAAGTGAGGGCGCTGCTGCATATTCTACGGCCAAAGGTGGTGTCATCGCATTGACACAGGCACTGACTCCGGAGTGCGCAAAAAAGAATATTCGCATAAACGCCATAGCCCCTGGCGTCATAAAGACTGACCGAGTAAAAAAACTTCTAGAGGCAGGGGAGGAAACTGGGAACGATGCCATAGTAAGTCGGCATCTTTTGGGCCTTGGCGAACCGAATGACATAGCTAATTTAGCATTGTTCCTAGCATCTCATGACTCCCGCCTGATTACGGGAACGATTCTTCCCGTTGACAGTGGGACGAGTGCTACTTAAGAAAATAAGTTATGAAAATTGATCGTGACCTACCTGCCAAGCAACTTTCCCCTTGGATCCCTCTGATGTTAAGTGGAGTGGGCTTAGCCTATTTAGCATATGAGCTATACAGCCATGGGCTAGCCCTGCTGCACTGATCCACTCCAAGTTTAAGGGTTCTTAGCGCTTACAATCCAAGTACTAAACTTCATATCGATCCCACGGCTAGTCTTAAATGGCTCTAAGGCTTGTTCAACAGCGGTAATGCATTTGCTTCTTAGAGCTGGGCTTGCATTGCCAAAAGGCTCAGACATAGGACCCATTTGGCATATAAAACCTGCAGCATCACTAACGTTCTTCCCCATATTATGCTCCATCTCAAACTTTTCGACACTTACCTCAGACCATCCAGCCCTTCCCAGCACATCAAAGATACGCGCTTCCCGTTCCATAGCGAACTGTCCTGGTGCGTCATCCGGAGGTGCTGGCGGAATATCAAGAAACTGCCGAGCTGCTCCTGTAGGTATTCCTATCCATGGATTATCCTTCCTGGAGGCCCAACAGACATATGCCAAGCGACCACCAGGTTTGATTGCTGTTCGAATATTGCCCAACGCCGCTACTGGATCATCAAAAAACATGACACCGAATCGACTAAAGACCGCATCAAAGTAGTTTGGAACAAACTGTTGAACTTCAGCATCACCCTCCTTAAAACTCAACACCCCCTGCGGAGCGCTAACCGCCTCCGCTCTCGCCCTCTCCAACATAGGTCGGGAAAAATCAATGCCCTGGACTTTGCCCCCCGGACCGACGAGTTTTGCCAACTCAACACTCGTTTCCCCTGTTCCACAACCCACATCAAGAATACGTTCGCCCTTAGCCGCACTCAAAGCATTAAGCGCCGCTACACCAAATGGTGAAAGTAGCGGGTCAATCCTTGGCTTCAAAGTTACCCAAAAATCCCCTTTGACCTCATTCCAAAATTGTTGTTGATCCACGTTTACGACCAATTCACTTACCATTTCGCGCAACCATCCCGGTTGATTTTATCCGTGTTTTGCCCATTTCTGAGATTACGAAGGACCGATATCCCGAGCTCTAGGAGCAAAAAATGGGGCGAGTGAGCGGATTTGAACCGCCGACTTCTTGATCCACAATCAAGCGCTCTAACCAACTGAGCTACACCCGCCGTATTTCAGCCTTGTATTCTTTGGGGAGCTATACACCTCCCTGTACTCTTATAAAAATACTTTCTATCACCACATAGTAAAAAAAAAGCGATTTTATAGAAAATTTGGGCTTGGCCCACTTTATCAAAGACGATATGGCCACATTTTTGCTATAAAAAGCTAGATTTCCCTAAAAACCGATGGGATAACGGTACATCAATCATTAAAAATAGTTTATTGTTGGCTGAGAAATTTGGACCTTTTAACTAGGACTACCTATATATGAAAAAGATTGAGGCCATAATTAAGCCGTTTAAGTTAGATGAGGTAAAGGAAGCCCTTCACGAAGTGGGCTTACAGGGAATGACCGTTACTGAAGCCAAGGGCTTCGGCAGACAAAAGGGCCATACTGAGCTGTATAGAGGCGCTGAATATGTCGTCGATTTTCTTCCAAAAATTAAACTTGAAATAGTTATAGATGATAATTTAGTTGAAAGGGCTGTGGAGGCAATCCAAAAATCTGCGCACACAGGCAGAATTGGAGATGGAAAAATCTTTGTAAGTTCAGTAGAAGAGGCAATACGAATTAGGACTGAAGAAACTGGGCCTGAGGCACTGTAGCTTTTCAACAGCCGACATCGGATTTTGGAAAGAGCATCCGAAGGCTAGCTATAAGGTGAAGGGAAAAACTGTCAGAATTTAACATTACAGAGGCAGGTTATTTCCGGGGAAAGTAGTGCAAGGCGGTTTGAACATAGTGTTAGGACAGTAAGCAAAACTGGAGTCAAAGTAATGGACGACGCGGTAAAAAAAGTATTTGAGATGATAAAAGATAATGATGTTGCTTTTGTGGACTTTAGATTCACTGATCCACGTGGGAAATGGCAGCATACGGCTCAAACGGTCAATACGGTAGAAGAGGAAGTATTCGAAGAAGGTATAATGTTTGATGGCTCATCTATCGCCGGATGGCGCGGAATCCAAGAATCGGACATGACCTTAGTTCCTGATCCCACCACGGCCACCTTAGACCCATTTACCGCCCAACCATCTCTAGTGCTTTTTTGCGATGTTCGGGAACCTGTTTCGGGTCAATCTTATAGCAGGGACCCTAGATCAACCGCGAAAAAAGCTGAAGCATATTTGCAATCATCTGGAGTTGGCGACACCGCCTTTTTTGGCCCTGAACCAGAGTTTTTTGTATTTGATGATGTTAGATGGAACGTATCAATGAACAATACCTTCTACCGCGTCGACTCTGATGAAGGGCCATATAACACTGGCAATCAATTAGAGGGCGGGAATCCTGGGCACCGCCCAGGTATTAAGGGCGGATATTTTCCTGTCCCACCTGTCGATACCATGACGGACTTGCGAGCTGAAATGGTCAGCACCCTCATGGAATTGGGAGTAGAGATGGAAAAACACCATCATGAAGTTGCCCCATCCCAAAACGAGTTAGGCATAAAATTTGCTAGCTTGGTTAGGTGTGCAGACAACGTCCAATTGTATAAATATGTGGTTCACCAAGTAGCCCACTCCTATGGTAAAACAGCGACCTTTCTACCTAAGCCGATAATAGACGACAACGGCTCAGGTATGCATGTCCACCAATCTATTTTCAAAGATGGCAAATCAAGCTTTGCTGGAAATGGATATGCTGATTTATCAGAAACAGCTCTGTACTATATTGGAGGGATTATAAAACATGCTCAGTCGATTAACGCTTTTACAAATCCCACTACAAATAGTTACAAGCGTTTAGTCCCGGGATTCGAGGCTCCGGTTCTTTTAGCATACTCTGCCCGCAACCGGTCGGCTAGTTGCCGTATTCCCTTTGCCTCTAGCCCAAACGGCAAACGCGTAGAGGTCCGTTTTCCTGACGCATCTTCTAATCCATACCTCGCGTTTACGTCCATGTTAATGGCTGGATTAGATGGCATTCAGAATAGAATCCATCCAGGAGAAGCGATGGATAAGAATCTGTACGACCTGCCTCCCGAGGAATTGGGAGATATCCCTACAGTTTGCGCGAGCCTCCGAGAAGCCGTGACGGCTCTCGATAAGGATCGAGAATTCCTTGTTAAAGGGGATGTGTTTACTGATGAGCAGATCTCTGCCTACATCGAATTGAAATGGGAGGAAATTTATCGATTTGAACATACTCCTCACCCTGTCGAGTTTGATATGTATTACAGTGTGTAATTATTGGGTGATAATCGAGGTTCGTGAGAAAGAACTCAACTGAAGTCGAAAAAATGCGACCTATCGCGCTCCTACGTAATATAGTGGCATCGCTACCTGTCTGACAAAGGAATTTACCCATAGTCATGCAAATGGGATAACCAACCGGCCGCGTCTCAAGTGAGGTTATTTTTTCAGCAGCCTTTGACTATTATCTAGATCTTGATCCTAATTTGATATTATTGTCTATATCTAGGCATATGGATAATTGATCCTCAAGTATAAGGCAATCACGATGAGCACGCTTTTCGAATCCCAAAGGCCCCGCCACCCAAAAGAGTATACGGCAAAAGATATCGAGGTCCTTGAGGGCCTCGAGCCAGTCAGACGTCGCCCAGCCATGTATATCGGTGGAACTGATGATAGGGCCTTGCATCATCTGGTTGCCGAGTTATTGGACAACGCTATGGATGAAGGAGTAGCAGGGCATGCTTCCACTATAGAAATAGCTCTCCTCGAGGATGGGGGCATAAATGTTGTCGATAATGGACGCGGCATCCCGGTGGATAAGCATCCTAAACACAAAAAGAAATCGGCCTTAGAAGTAATTTTGACAACATTACACGCTGGCGGAAAATTTTCCAATAAGGTCTACTCTACTGCTGGAGGTCTCCACGGGGTGGGATTATCAGTTGTTAACGCGCTATCGGAGAAATTAGTCGTTGAAGTTGTTCGGGAAAAAGTATTGTGGCGTCAGGAATACCGCAAGGGAACACCAACCAGCCCCTTAAGAAAGGTGGAAAGCGCTAAGACTAAAAAGGGAACAAGTGTAACCTTTTATCCGGACAAAATGATTTTTCATGATAAAGCAAAATTTAACCCAACTCTTCTTTACCAAATGGCTAACTCAAAGGCTTACCTTTGTAGTGGAATAGAAATACGCTGGAAGTGCCACGAAAAGTGGCTGCAGAAAGATAAAAGCGTCCCTCCCAAACAAACCCTAAAATTCTCAGGAGGAATAAGGGACTACCTTCAATTAAAGACCCAAGGCACAAAAACGGTCACACCGGACGGCTTTTCTGGAGATATTCAAACAAAAAATGGTGAGAAGTTGGAATGGGCGCTCTCATGGCTCCATGATACCAACCAACTATTTTTTAAATCTTATTGCAACACGATTCCTACCCCTGATGGCGGCAGTCATGAAAGTGGACTGAAGACCGCTTTACTTCGTGGACTAAAGTCCTACGGTGAGTTAGCCAAGGTAAAACGTGCAGCCCAACTCACTGCAGAGGATATTTTTTCCCATATCTGCGGAGTACTCTCGGTGTTCATATCTGAACCCCAATTTCAAGGCCAGACCAAAGAAAAGCTGAACACACCGGAGGTCTCTAAACTAGTTGAAGGAATCGTGAAGGACCACTTTGAACATTGGCTAACCAACGACCCTCAACTTGCGGATAAGTTATTGCAATTTGCGTTAGAGAATATGGAACACCGCTTGCTCAAACGCAAGCAGAGAGAGGTGAAACGACAGACCGCGACCCGCAGGCTTCGCCTTCCTGGAAAGTTAGCAGATTGTGCCCAAACCGAGGCTGGTGGAACAGAAATATTTTTGGTAGAGGGTGACTCTGCGGGTGGGTCAGCCAAAGCTGCAAGAGAAAGAAAAACACAAGCGGTTTTTGCTTTGAGAGGTAAAATACTAAATGTAGCCAGTGCTACAAAAGAAAAATTGATGGCTAATAAAGAACTTTCTGATCTGACTCTTGCCTTAGGATGTGGCACAGGAGCCCAATATAGCCCCCAGGACCTTCGCTATGAAAGAGTTGTAATAATGACCGATGCGGATGTAGATGGGGCCCATATTGCCGCCTTGCTGATGACTTTTTTTTGGAGGGAAATGCCTCAATTAATAACTGATGGTCATCTTTTCCTAGCACAGCCGCCACTCTATAGGTTAACCCGTGGAGGCAATATTGAATATGCACGAGACGACAATCATCTCGAAGAAATCCAGAAAAGAAATGCCAAGGGTAAGACCGAAATCAGTCGTTTTAAGGGGCTAGGGGAAATGCCTCCAAAACAACTTAAAATAACTACCATGGCTCCAGAGACCCGAACTTTGTTGCAAATAGTTGCCAGTCCAAGAAAGAAATCAATCGATAGTGCCACCGTTGAATCACTCATGGGGAGAAAACCAGAACTCAGGTTAAGTTTTCTTCAAGAAAACGCACCAATATTTGATAGTCTGGATATTTAATACGAAATAGCCTCGCTAGGCTAATTTAATGTATGTTCACCTTATCAAAATTCGGCAAATCTGCGTTCCTCATTGACATCTGCAACGCCTAACGCTATATGCGTGAGACACCCCAACAATGGAGCCAAGGTATCTCAACATTTGTTTGTCGTCTACGATCTCTAGTTGATCAGCGATTAATATGTCTTTCAATAATCTAGGCTTGGGCGCAAATATCCTAAATGCTATTAAGGATGCAGGATATACGGAGCCTACCCCTATTCAATCACAGGCAATTCCCGCCGTCTTAAACGGCACCGACGTCTTGGGTTGCGCTCAGACTGGCACTGGCAAGACAGCTTCATTCACTTTACCCATAATAGAGCGTCTTTCGAAGGGCCGCGGCCGAGCGCGCATGCCACGATCTCTTATTCTTACGCCAACTCGGGAATTAGCAACACAGATCTCCGAAAATTTTGTCACCTATGGTAAATACGAAAAATTAAGCATGGCACTTCTAATTGGAGGCGTCTCTGCTGAAGAACAACAGAAGAGGTTAACCAGAGGAGTAGATGTTCTTATTGCTACCCCTGGACGACTTCTAGACCTCTTTGATCGCGGATCTCTCTTACTAAATGATGTAAAATTTCTAGTTATCGATGAAGCAGATAGAATGTTGGACATGGGTTTTATTCCTGATGTAGAAAAAATCGTTGGCTGCCTTCCCAAAGAACGACAAACCATGATGTTCTCAGCAACAATGCCCGACGAAATTCGAAAATTAACTAAAACTTTCTTGACTAATCCAACTGAAATTACTGTTGCACCCCCGGCAACTATTGCGTCAACAGTCACAGAATCTCTTATCGAGGTTACTCCTCGCTCTAAAAATAAAGCTCTCAGGGAACTTTTAAAACGGGAAGGTTTGCTAAACGCCCTTATTTTTTGCAATAGAAAAAAGGATGTGGATGTCCTAAATCGATCGCTTAGGAGATATGGGTTTCTTAGTGCACCTCTTCACGGAGATATGGCTCAAAGCGCAAGAGAAACAACTCTACAAAAGTTCAAAACTGGTGATATCAAATTATTAGTAGCTACAGACGTTGCCGGGAGGGGAATTGATGTAGAAAGTCTTACTCATGTATTTAACTATGACGTTCCCCTTCATGCAGAGGACTATGTCCACCGAATAGGAAGAACCGGGAGGGCTGGCAAACATGGTTTCGCATTCATGTTAGTCTGCCCGGAGGATTCACGATATGTAGAAGCAATCAATAAACTGATAGGACATGAAATCAGAAGTGAATCAAAAGCAACGCAACAAAAAATAAATAAGCCACAATCAACCACCAGACAAGGGAAAGCGAACAGTGTGACTGGGTCTTCCTTGACGTCTCAACCGAAAACAGTGCCGCGGCCGAAAATTGGAAAAGCGACACCATCCGAGCCTGAACCCAGAAACGTTCGACCATCCCCGAGTAACCTAAGGGACAACAGTATTTCTGAAACCAAATGGGGTGGTCCAGTGCCAGCATTCTTACTCAAAAAGACCTTAATTCCATAAAACTAAACTTAGAAGTGGGCTTTTCCAATGTCAGATAATGACGATAAAAACCAAAAATTTGATCTTCTTATAAAAGGGGGAATAGTTGCGACCCCGGATATAGTGGAGGAGTGTGATGTCGGTATAAAGGACGGAAAGATTGCATCCCTAGGCACCCTGCCCAATACAAATTGCGCAGATTTAATTGATGCAAAAGGGCTCCATATACTGCCCGGCATTATCGACAGTCAGGTGCACTTTAGAGAGCCTGGCAACGAACACAAAGAAGATATGGAAAGTGGAAGCAGGGCTGCAATACTCGGCGGGGTAACCACTGTTTTTGAAATGCCTAACACCTCTCCCCCAACCACAACAGAATCTGCCTTTCAAGATAAATTGGACCGGGCTCAGAACCGATACCACTGCGATTACGGATTTTTTGTAGGAGCGTGCCCAGAAAATATTGAATCACTACCTTCACTTGAACAGATGCCCGGATGTTCTGGTGTAAAAATATTTATGGGATCTTCCACAGGTTCGTTACTCATACCTAATGACGAGCTGTTATTACAAGTTCTGCAATCAGGCGTTCGAAGGGCTGCAGTACATTCTGAAGATGAGGAGCGTTTGAACGCTCGCATGGGTATAAGAGACTCGGGAGGCGGGGTTGAACTTCATCCAATTTGGCGAGATGAAGAAACTGCCATCCGTTCTACAAAGCGCCTTCTGGCCCTAGCAAAATCTACTAACCGACGCGTTCATGTACTACACATAACAACAAAGGAAGAAATTGACCTTCTTGAACAGGCTAAAGACTTTGCAACAGTAGAATGCACCCCCCAACACCTCACGCTATCCGCCCCCGAGTGCTACGAACGTTTGGGAACTTATGCTCAAATGAATCCTCCGATTCGAAACCAAGAACATCAACAAGGGCTCTGGCGTGGCATAGCTGACGGAATAGTTAATGCAATTGGCTCAGATCACGCTCCTCACACCCATGAAGAAAAATCCTTAGACTATCCCAAAACACCTTCTGGCATGCCCGGGGTACAGACCTTATTGCCAATAATGCTAGATCACATGAATTCCGGACGCCTCACCTTGCAACGTCTTATAGATTTAACAAGCGCCGGCCCTGCCCGCCTTTATGGTTTGCTCAATAAAGGTTTTATCCACACAGGATTTGATGCGGACCTTACTTTGGTAGACCTGAAAGCCAAACGGACAATTTCCCGTGACTGGCTCGCGAGTAAATGTGACTGGAGCCCCTTTTTAGATAAAGAAGTTACTGGCTGGCCAGTTACTACTATTCTTCGAGGGAATCCGGTCGTTAGAGATTGCAAAGTAGTTGGCTCCCAAACTGGGAAAGCCGTTAGCTTTAACTAAAATCTTGAGCTATGCCCTGTATGGGTAAATCGCCAACCTACGTATTTTTATTAATTTTAAGCACTATGGAACCTAATTATTGTTATTGGTAAATAAAACAGCCAAAACATATACTAAGTAGATTAGTGGCAATATTTTTGGAGCGTTAGAAATGCCTGTTTCAGCGAAGAATAGAACGTCAAACAATCAATTGGCTCCAAGGTTCGATTGGGCAGATCCCTTCTCAATTAATGACCAATTAAGCCAAGATGAACGACTTATTCGGGACACGACTAAATCATTTGCAAAAGACCGATTAATGCCAGAAGTTTTGCAAGGCAATCGTGAACAAACCTTTGATCGCCAAATAATGGAAGAAATGGGCCAACTGGGAATTCTGGGTTGCACTATTCATGGATATGGATGTGCTGGCACTAGTTCCGTGGCATACGGATTGATAGCGAGAGAAATTGAATACGTTGATTCTGCCTACAGGTCCTGTCTAAGCGTTCAGTCTAGCTTGGTTATGTGGCCGATTTACTCTTATGGAACAGAGGAACAAAAATTAAAATATCTACCACCACTCGCCTCGGGAAAAATGATCGGCTCCTTTGGTCTTACTGAACCGGATCACGGATCCGATCCCGGTAGTATGAATACCCGCGCTAAGAAAGTTGCCGATGGCTTTGTACTAAATGGTACCAAAACCTGGATAACTAATAGTCCCATAGCCGATATCATGGTTGTTTGGGCTAAAGATGACGAAGGAAATATCCGAGGATACATTGTAGAGAGATCCTTTGAAGGATTAAACACTCCAAAGTTAGACGGAAAATTTTCGCTTCGTGCCGCTCCCACTGGACAAATCATACTAGAAGACGTCTTTGTCCCCGAAGCCAACGTCTTTCCAGATATCCGCGGACTCAAAGGACCTTTTGGATGCCTCAACAACGCCCGTTATGGGATAGGTTGGGGCGCCCTCGGGGCGGCTGAATTTTGTTGGCATGCAGCACGACAATATACCCTAGACCGCAATCAATTTGGCCGACCTTTAGCGGCAAACCAGTTGATTCAAAAAAAACTAGCTGACATGCAAACGGAGATATCCCTTGGCCTACAGGCCTGCCTTCGAGTAGGACGATTGAAGGATGAGAATCTCGCGACGCCTGAAATGATCTCCATTATTAAACGAAATTCTGCTGGGAAGGCACTGGAAATTGCTCGAAATGCCCGGGACATGCATGGTGGAAATGGAATATCTGATGAATATCACGTTATTAGGCATGTGATGAATCTCGAAGCGGTAAATACCTATGAAGGTACTCATGACGTGCATGCTCTAATTCTTGGAAGAGCTCAGACTGGACTACAAGCTTTTAGTGGATAATTTTCTAAAACCACAGCCGTTAAGGCTTTCTATGCAAATCCTACTTTGAAAATGCCTTTTGCTGAATCAAATTAATGATTGCTGAATAGTCTAAATGGCCACTACCACCCTTTTCAAACTCCGTGTACATGGTCGACGCAAGAATTCCCAAATCGGTTTGCAAATCTACTGACTTTGCTGCCGATTCAGCTAGCCTAAGATCTTTAGCCATCATTGCCACGGCAAAACCAGGGGAAAATGATCGATTGGCTGCCGAAGTCTCTACTATTCCCGCTATCGGCAAATGATTGCGCAATGCCCAACAATCACCTGTAGCAGAGGACATGATATCAAAAAGTATCTTAGGGTCTAATCCAAGCCGATCCGCTAATGTAAAAGATTCAGAAATTCCTATCATAGAAACGCCAAGCAACATATTATTACAAACTTTTGCCGCTTGTCCCATACCACTTGCACCAGCGTGCACAATGTTTTTGCCCATAACTTGCAAAACCGGCATCACCTTTTCAAGCGCAATTCCTTCGCCTCCGACCATAAAAGTTAGCGAACCGGATTCTGCCCCTGAGACACCCCCGGAAACCGGCGCATCCAGCATATCCAGATTTCTGCTTTTCGCTTCATCGGCAAGAGTACGGCTTGTATTCACATCAATTGTTGAGCAATCAACCAAAATAGTAGACTGGGAAACCCGATCAAGAATGCCTTCCTTCCCAATATATACCTCAGCCACGTGATCGTCCGCCGGCAGCATAGTAATTATGATATTTTCTGCCTTAGAAAATTCATTCATAGTTGAGGCCACTCGTAACCCCCGTTTCTGCCCTAACAAACATGCCTGTTCCGATTTATCAAAAGCTGTGACCTCGTAACCAAAACGAGCTAAGTTGAATGCCATGGGCAATCCCATATTACCAATACCAATAAATCCAATTTTCATTGTCATCTCTCTATAAACGAACATTGATCATTTTTAGATTAGGAAAAATTTAAATCCCCATCACTTAAAGGCTGGAAAAACTTCTCCACCTCCTCATCCTCTATCTCATTGAGCCTCAGTGGTCGCCAATCGGGTCTGAAGTCCTTATCCACAAGCATAGCCCGCACGCCCTCATAAAAGTCGTGCTCCTTCATGAATCGTAATGCAAGCCTCAGTTCCATGATCATGCAATTGTCAAAATCGAGTGTTCTTCCTTCGGTCAATTGGCGCAAGGTCACCTTCAGGCTTCGTGGGCATTTTCTCCGCAAAGAGTCCAATATATGCTCCGCCCACTCACTACCGGCCTGTTCCAACGCGGTAAAAATATCCTCCACAGAATTTTTAGAAAAACATTGTTTAATTACTTCTTCGTGTTCTGTAACAAGATCTCCTTTCTCTTTTAAGGAAAATTTTTCAAGTAAATCACAGATATATTCTTTGTTTCCCTCACCTGACGGCAGTGCTCGTAACCCTAGCAAAACCGCATCGATATTTTTCGAATGAATATAATGGCTTGCAATTCCAAGCTCCAACATATCCCGTCCATTTAGACGGGCCCCAGTCAACCCAAGAAAGGTCCCGATTTCAGATGGAAGTCTAGAAAGAAAATAACTTGCACCAACATCAGGAAAATACCCAATGCCAGTTTCAGGCATTGCAAATATTGTTCTTTCGGTTGCAATTTGAAACCTTCCATGGACTGACAATCCAACTCCGCCACCCATCGTGATTCCGTCTACAATTGCAATCCATGGCTTTTCCAATTTATGAATATTTCTATTCAGAAGAAATTCCGTGCTAAAGAACTCTCGGCAATATGCTAGCTCCCCACGCCTGGCACTTTCCGCTAGGCGTTTAATATCGCCTCCCGCACAAAAAGATTTCTCTCCCCTCCCCTGAACTACAATACCTCCAATTTTTGGGTTTTCATTCCACTCATTCAACTTCTCTTGGATTTCCTTCACCATACCAAGGTTCAACGCGTTCAGAAACTCCGGTCTGTTCAATACAATTCTTCCTAAGCTCCCTATCTGCGAAAACACTACTTCACTAGGAGTTTTAGACATTGAATTCGGACCTCAAAATATGCCGAGCAATAATCACGCGCATTATCTCGTTAGTTCCTTCAAGAATTTGATGTACTCGTAAATCTCGAAGAATTCGCTCAACTCCATATTCATGCAGATATCCATAGCCTCCATGCAATTGCAATGCCTCATTACAAACCTTGAAAGCCACATCAGTGGAAAATCGTTTTGCCATGGCGCAATAGGCGGCAGCATCGGTCTCCCCTAAATCCAACTTCAACGAACTTTGTCGAATTAACAGTCGTGCAGCCTCCAACTCAGTTACCATATCTGCTAGCTTAAATTGGAGGGCTTGAAAACTAACTAAGGGTGCTCCGAACTGAGTTCTCAACTGCACATGATCTTTAGCAGCCTCATAGGCTGTGCGGGCCCCACCAATAGAGCAAGCTCCAATGTTTAACCTACCTCCGTCCAGACCTTTCATGGCGATTTTGAAGCCATCCCCTTCGTTACCAATCAAGTTGGTGACCGGAACGCGGCAGTCTTCAAAAATAACTGCCGAAGTAGGTTGAGAGTGCCAACCCATCTTTTTTTCCTGCTTACCAAATCCTAACCCTTTAGTTCCCTTTTCTACGACCAGACACGAGATTCCATTCTCACCTTCCCCAGTTCGAACCATACAGACATAGATGTCTGAAACTGATCCCCCTGATATAAAGGCCTTTGAGCCATTGATCACATAATCAGAACCGTCTCGCCTAGCTTTGGTTTGAAGACTAGCTGCATCAGACCCCGCATTGGGTTCAGTTAAACAGTAGCTACTGATCAATTCCATACTACAAAGATTAGAAACCCACTCCCGCCGTTGCTTATCGTTCCCAAACTGATCAAGCATCCAGGTAGCCATGTTGTGAATCGAGAGGTAGGCCGCGGTAGAAGGACAGGCAGCAGCCAGCTCTTCAAAAATTATTGTTGCTTCAAGCCGCCCTAGACCTGCCCCACCCTGATCCTCAGAGCAGTAAACTCCACCAAAGCCAAGGGCAGCTGCCTTCTTTAGCATTTGCAATGGAAAGGTGCATTTATCATCCCATTCAGCCGCAAATGGTGCCATTTCTCTAGAGGAAAATGAACGAGCCAACATTTGAATTTCTGTCTGCTCATCCGTTAGTTTAAAGTCCACAGTAAGTATTCCTACAACCAATTCACTCTATAGGTATATGCTCAAGTGCATCTAATGCTAATATGTTGATTAAGACCTCCTATGGCCCATATGTCAACGCAGGCCACTTAAAATGAGGCAAGACCTTGTCCGCAAACGCTATGCCTCCTAGTATTCACAAAACTTTGGAGAATTCAAATGGCTGTCTTTCCTATCAATAATGGGGTGGGTCAATTTCCCACAACGCGAATGCGCCGAAATAGGCAAACAGACTGGTCACGGCGCTTAGTGAGCGAGAACACCGTAACCGCTAATGATTTAATCTGGCCTATCTTTGTACAAGAAGGAGATAAGAGGGCTACAGCACCAGTGGACAGCATGCCTGGGGTTTCCCGTCTATCAATAGCAGTGTTAGAGGAATCTGTCCGAGAAGCCGTGGATATGGGGATCCCAGCTATTGCGATTTTCCCTGTCATTGAGCAGAAATATAAAGATTCCAATGGGACCGAAGCCCGCAATCCTGATAACCTAGTCTGCCGAGCAATACGTGCTGTCTCTGAACAAGACCTTAATATTGGAATTATTTGCGACGTCGCTCTCGACCCTTTTACTGACCATGGTCATGACGGTATCATAAAAGATGGGTATGTCGTTAACGATGAAAGCGTGGAAATATTAACACAGCAGGCAATAATTCAAGCAAAAGCTGGCTGCTCAATAATAGCCCCTTCTGACATGATGGATGGCCGTGTAGGTAAAATCAGAAAGGCATTGGATGAAGAAGATTTGACCCATACCCAAATTCTCTCATATGCAACAAAGTACGCATCCGCATTTTATGGACCATTTCGCGACGCCATAGGATCTACTTTAAATCTTTCTGGTGGAGACAAGAAAACATATCAGATGGACGCACTCAATACAGATGAGGCGCTTCGAGAAGCAGCCCTAGATATAAACGAAGGGTCTGATATGATAATGATCAAGCCTGGAATGCCATACTTAGACATCCTTCATCGTATTAAAGAAAGTTTTTTGGTGCCGACCTATGCCTATCAGGTAAGTGGCGAGTATTCGATGATAACCGCAGCGGTATCCAATGGTTGGCTTGATGAGGAATTGGCAGTTATGGAGCCCATGAAATGTTTTAAGCGCGCCGGCGCGGATGGAATACTAACCTATTTTGCACCAAAAATTGCTAAATTGCTTTCGAAATAATGTTGGGTCCCAAGGGCCTTATAGGCTCAAAGGCAGTTGATAGAGTCAGAACACAAGATTGACTAAGGCCATTAACACAGACTTACCACGGCCTCCACACCGAACCCATTGAATCCACTGCTAAGTGCCAAGCTATAGGCCCCCATATTGCCAAACTCTATCCAATCCCCTTCACGGATATCATTCGGAAGCTCCAATTTTCCAGGCAGCACGTCATTGCCATCACAAGTCGCACCAAACACTTCAAAAGATTTTATGTTTTGTGAAAAACCAGAGCCCGGACGAATGGCCCGGTTAGGGGGTTGAAAGCCGTGAAGGTATGTTTCTAGAAAATGTCCAAAAATTCCATCATTGATATACAACTTATTTTTCTTCCTCAGACACACTCTGGCAACCACCGACATCCCTTCGGCCACCAAACTCCTACCAGGCTCACAAAATAGTTCGACATCTTGATCTAGTGACAAAGAGTTCAAGCCCGCATCTATCTCCTTCATGAACACTTCCAACGGAGCCACGAGATCTCCCGCATAAGTAACAGGAAATCCTCCCCCCAGATTTAAGCACCGTATTGGTATCGCTGAAATATTCAGAACTTCCTTTACCAAGGCTAGAGCAACTCTATAAGCTTCTGGTCGATAACATTGGGAACCAACATGAAAAGAAAGTGCCGGACTAAGACCACCACCGTAAATACATTTTAAGAGTTTGCTTGCCTCCTCGGCATTAGCCCCAAATTTATTTGACAGATCTTCCTTTGCGCCTAGTTCGGGGGTTGCCAACCGGACATACACTACAATCTCTGGGTTAGTTGGAAGCTCTTCAAAGATTTTGTTCAACTCATCCCTGTGATCTATCGAAAAGTGCCTAACGCCATGCTTTTGATAGGCCAAATTAATTGCTGATCGAGATTTTACTGGATGCTGAAAGTAGAGTGTCGAATCTTGATTCCAGGTTTTAATGAATTCAATTTCTCCAATGGAGGCCACATCAAAGTTATTGATTCCCCCCTGTTTCAGAGCCTCTAATATCGTGGGATCAGGATTACATTTGACTGCATAAACAACATTTCCCGAAAATAAACGCTGGAAATGCTGTGCGTTTTTCTTTATTCGCCGGGGCCAAATCACTCTAATTGGTCCATCACCCTCATAGTTTGATAGAATAGCATCGATTGTTGAATGCATTTCTCCTAAGTTACGTATTAGAATAGTCATAATGGCACCACATCACTTCGTTTAGAGTTTTTAGTAACTCTCCACTGAAATTTTGGAACAAAAGGATCTCTAAGTTGACCAATACAAATACTCCCTTACACCCTTCTGGCAAACCCGAAAAGACAGAACGAGAAGGGCCCCTGAGTGGAATCACAATCCTCGACCTAACCCGGGTATTGGCAGGCCCCTACTGCACCATGATATTAAGCGACCTTGGAGCAAGAATAATCAAGGTAGAGCCCCCTGGGGGCGATGACTCCCGCGGCTACGGGCCATGGCTGGATGAGCAATCTGCGTACTTTATCTCATTAAATAGAGGCAAAGAAAGTATTGTTCTAAACCTCAAATCTCACGAAGACAAAAAAGTATTTGATAAACTCCTTTCTAGCTCGGATGTTCTGATTGAGAATTATCGCCCAAAGACTATGGATAAGCTTGGATACGGTTGGACGACCTTACATAAAAAATATCCAACATTGATTTATGCCGCCTGCTCCGGATTTGGACAAACTGGACCAGACTCCAGGCGACCGGCCTATGACATGGTTGTACAAGGAATTGGCGGACTAATGAGCCTCACAGGACATCCTGGTGGCCCCCCAACCAGAGTTGGCACAGCTATTGGAGACATCACGGCCGGGCTCTTCACAGCAATAGGCATAAATGCAGCTTTATATGACAGAAGCATGACCGGAAAAGGTAAATTCGTTGACGTCTCAATGCTGGACTGCCAGTTAGCGATTTTGGAAAATGCTATTGCCAGATTCTACGCTACGGGGGAGAATCCAGGCCCATCTGCGGCCCGCCACCCTTCAATCGCCCCATTTGAGTGCTACCAAAGCCTAGATGGCCACATCATCATTGCCGCTGGCAACGACTCCCTCTTTAACCGTTTATGCGAAGCAATAGCTGCTCCCGAAATTTCGAAAAACCCGAAGTTTACAAGTAATCGCCTCCGTATGAAAAACGTAGTCGCGTTGAAAAAAGAATTAGAAGCCATCCTAACTACGGAGCCAACCAGCTTTTGGCTGCAAAAGTTAAGCGATTCTGGAGTGCCATCAGGTCCCCTGAATACAGTTAAGGAGGCAGTAGAAAATCCCCAAATCTTAGCCCGCAACATGATAGTCGATGTACTGAAGCCAGGATCCTCAGAGGGGCTACTGAAAATAGCAGGCAATCCGATAAAATTGTCGGATTATGCGGACCCCCAAGTCAGAGGTCCAGCTCCCGGACTAAATGAACACTATGATAAAATTACCAACGAGCATTAAGAAGCAAAAATAAAATATTGTAATATGATCTTTTTCCGATACTTATCGTATATTTCAATAGTGTTGAGCCTGGTGATTATTTCCGGGATGACCTGGCTACGGACCTCGCTGCCAAAAACAGCTGGCACTGTGTCGGTTACGGGTCTCTCTGCTGAGGTCATTATTCGGCGCGATCTGGTGGGCATTCCGCACATAGAATCAGAGACAGAATCTGACGCATATTTTGGACTTGGCTACGCCCACGCTCAAGATCGTTTATGGCAAATGGAAGTTTCTCGCAGAGCAGGGGCCGGACGCCTATCAGAAATTTTTGGCGATCGGACCCTAAATGCTGATAAGTATCTCAGAGGTCTAGGAATCTATAAATCTTCCGAAGAGAGTCTTTTAAGCTTTTCTGAGACTTCTCTCTCTCTCTTGCAATCATACAGCGATGGAATAAATGCTTATCTCAGTTCTCACAAGGGAGCCTGGCCACTAGAATTCATAATTCTTAATCATCAACCAGAGGTATGGAAACCCGCGGATTCTATTGCTTGTGCAAAAATGATGGCTCATCAATTAAGTGGAAACGCTGGAGATGAATTTCTCCGATATCAACTTCTAAACATCTTAAACATAAATCAGGTGAACGAACTTTGGGGTATTCCATCTCTTCGTAATGGAATTACGGACCAAAATATTTTCCCAACTCTTTTGCCGTTAATGGGGGAGTTTCCAAAGCCAGGCAAACGAATTTTGCTCGGGTCGAATAACTGGGTTATTGATGGCCGACACACTATTAACAAAAAGCCTATACTGGCCAGTGATCCGCACCTTGGACTCACCGCCCCATCCCCCTGGTATTTGGCTCATTTATCAAGTCCGACATTCCAGGTAGCCGGCGGAACCCTTCCAGGAATCCCTGTTGTTATAATTGGAAGAAATAGAACTATGGCATGGGGAGTTACCAATACAGGACCCGACGTTCAGGATCTATTTATCGAAAAAAGATCCGATCTTGATCCAGATTATTATGTAACCGACACTGGCGTCGAGAAATTCCAAAACCGAACGGAAACCATTAAAATAAAAGATAAAGAAGATTTTCAGTATATCGTCCGAACGACCCGACATGGTCCTATTATCTCTGACTTTAGCACCCTATATAACCCAACTGACGAAACTGGAACGGCAATATCGTTTTCTTGGACTGCACTAGCCAAAAACGACACCACCCTTCAAGCAGGGTTCAATCTGGCAAGGGCTGCTTCCTGGAATGAATTCACTACAGCTCTGTCCGGCTTTATTGCCCCGCAGCAGAATTTTATTGCAGCACATATCAACGGAGATATTGGATTCATAGCGCCTGGAAGAATCCCCATAAGACGTATGGGTACCGGATGGCTTCCAGCACCTGGTTGGAGTAGAGAAGGAGATTGGGTTGGGGTGATTCCCCCAAAAGCACTGCCCCAAAACTTGAATCCAGAGCGGGGTATAATTGTAACGGCTAATCAAGATATCACCCCGAACAATTATCCTTATTTTTTAAGCCATGATTGGGCTACCGATTATCGGTTTGACCGGATAAACGAACTTCTCCTTAAGCCAAAGAATCATTCCGTAGATGGCTTTAAGAGTATTCAAATTGATATAGTTTCTCTTATGGCTCTTGATTTTAAAGATTGGATCCTGAGAGCTGGATTTGAGCAAGATTTACATGAAAAGCTAAAAGATTGGGATGGTTCTATGGATATGAATGCTTTTGAACCTCTACTCTTTCATACTTGGTATCGCGAACTTACTAGACTCATATACGCTGATGAGCTTGGACCTCATTTTATAAAAGCCTGGCAACGGCGACCAAAATTTCTGCGTCATACGCTCAGGCATAATAGTAAATGGTGCGATAATGTGACGACTGCTGCATTAGAAAACTGTGAAGATATGATCCAGATCGCAGCTGATCAGGCAATAAAATGGTTAGAAGCCAATTATGGGGCAAATCCAGAAAAATGGAAGTGGAAGAATAGCCACATTGCACATCACAAGCACAGTGCTTTTTCGGACATTCCAGTACTTGGTGACTTATTTGACATAAAACATCCTCATAGTGGCGGCCCCTATACTGTAATGCAGGCCAACACTACTTTGCGAGATGATGAGAGCCCCTTTAAGGAAAATCATGGTGCGGCATTGCGAGCTATCTTTGACTTAAGCCATCTTGATAATAGTTCTGTGATTATTAGCACGGGCCAATCAGGAAATCGGCTCTCAAAGCACTACGCATCTCTCAACAGATTATGGGATAACGGAGAATATGTAAATCTTCCTCTCACCCTAGAGAAAATTGAAAAAATTACCCGCCAAAAACTGTTTTTAGTACCCCTGCAGTAGGACTGCACAATTTGTTTTAACCTAGTCCAACTTACTCAAAATAATCGTGATACATATATGTGGCATGAAACAGATTCCGCATTGGGATAAACTGTCCCAATTCTTTATATTCTGATTTCCATTACATTATGATTAGTCAATAAACTTAAAATAGAAAATAATGATGTAAACCACTCCTTAAGCCCTATTTTCAACAGTTAACTTTAACGAAAACACATAAGACTATTCAATACAAAGCAAGTTAGAAGCAAAATACCTTTTTGTGACCTTAAAATATAAAAAATTCCTAAAATAAACCCAAATAGGAGTATAAATAACCAATGATTCCGCAACATGCATTTTCTAAATACTTTTTTTAATGAAAATTGATATTAATATTTCTGTTTAATAGACGCTAATATTAAATAAATACTTGCTATAATTAAATAGAAGGTAATACCCAAATATGGATGGCATGGTTGGTAAAGAAAATTATGTTTTTTGGTGGAAGGAAAACATACGTTGGGGCGACCAAGATGCAATGGGCCACGTAAATAATGTTCAATTTGCCCGCTATATAGAAGCCAGCAGAATTCCCTTTCTGCGCACTTTGCTAGTTGGAGGGAACGGCAAATCAGCCGATTTCATCCTTGCCCATTTAGAGGTGGATTACCTGCTTGAGATGCATTTTCCCGGGCATGTCCTTATTGGAACCAACGTGGAAGAAATAGGAAATACATCTGTTACACTGTCCCACGGGCTGTTTAAGGATAACCATCAAACAGGCAGAGGCAAGAGTATTGTGGTCCATATCAACTCTAAAGATCGGCGCCCCAAAAGTATATCCCAGGATTTACGTGACGAACTTCTGCAACTCAAGGGCCAAGATAACTAATGCTGTATGAAAATCTCGACCTGCAGATGTGGATCACTCTAGGCCTGGTCTTTCTCACTATCGTAGGATTTGCTACCGAGCGACTACCCATAGAAGTTGTGTCTGCATCTTTGATCGCTCTTTTAATGATTGTATTCCATTTTCTTCCAGTACCTGACCTTGAGGGACAAAACCAACTTAATGCGGCACGGATACTTGGAGGGTTTGCCAACCCTGGCCTTATTACAGTTATATCTCTGCTAATTGTAGGTGAAGCAATGGTTCGGACAGGGGCCTTAGAGGGCGTCGCATCAACCCTTTATCGCTTAAGCGGAGGAAGCATCCTTAGGGGTTTATTTATATCCCTTATACCCGTAGCTGCCGTATCCAGTGTCTTAAATAACACACCGGTAGTAATTATATTTATTCCAATAATAGGCGCTTTCGCAGAACGAATGGGAATATCAGTTAGTCGACTATTAATTCCTTTAAGCTTTGCATCTATCCTAGGAGGGATGACTACTTTAATAGGTTCATCTACCAACCTTCTTGTAGCGGGCGTAGTTTCAGAATTACGTTTACCCGCCATACAATTCTTTGATTTTTTTGTTCCTGGCATAATTCTGGCCTCTCTCGGCCTATTGTATGTTCTATTTATAGCACCGAGAATAATACCAGATCGCGCACCTATGGCATCACAACTCACATCCGAAGATCGTCAATTTATTGCACAAATAGAGGTGCTTCCTGGTTCACCGTTAATTGGCCAAAACTTATCTGATGGAATTCCAGAAGTACTTTCAGAAATGACGGTCCGAATGATCCAGAGATCTGAACACGCATTCCTGCCTCCTTTAGACTGGGTAGAATTGAAGGAGGGCGACGTAATTGTAGTGGCCGCGACTCGAAAAGCCTTGATAGAAAGTATTGCCACTTTACCCGGAGCCCTACATCCAAGCCCAACACGAAGGCAATTATCCTTAAGGGAAACCAGTAATGAACCTTATAATTCTACTGACCAAGTAGCTGACGCTTGGCAGGAAGGGGATCAAGTGCTTGCGGAAGCTATGGTAGCACCTGCATCAAATATCGCGGGACGCAATCTGGAGACAATAGGATTCAGGCGCGCCTATGACTGTATTGTCTTAGGAATTCAAAGAAGATCACAAATGATGCGTCAGCGCTTGACCGAAATCACACTGGAGGAAGGGGACGTGCTGCTTATACAGGGTCCGCCCCAAAACGTTCGCGAACTTCAAAATAGCCATGATGTGATCCTAATGGAACTTTCACAACACCTGCTCCCCCGTTATTTTCACGCCCAACGCGCTGCCCTTATATTTGCCAGCGTCCTACTTGCCGCCGCATCTGGACTTATTCCAATAGTGGTAGCCGCCTTGACTGGAGCGGCCGCAATGATAGTGACAGGGTGCTTGGATATCCGAGATGCGGTGCGAGCAATTGATAGTAGAATCGTTCTTACAGTTGCTGCCACACTTGGGCTCGGAACAGCTCTCCAAATCACTGGTGGTGCGGAGTTCGTAGCTCTTTCTCTTATTGGAGCACTGCATGGTCTTGGACCTGGCGCGATAATTTCGGTGTTCTTTATAATAATAGCTCTGCTTACTAATATTCTGAGCAACAATGCCTCCGCCGTCCTCTTTACACCCATTGCGATTAACATCGCAGCCGCCTTGGGCACCGACCCCACTCCATTCATTTTTGCAGTGATTTTCGGAGCAAGTTGCTCATTTGCCTCACCAATTGGCTATCAGACTAATTTAATTATCATGGCCCCTGGACATTATCGTTTTATGGATTTTGTAAAAACCGGTACGCCTCTTATAATAATTTTATGGGTTGGTTTCTCCATTCTCTTTCCCTGGTACTATGACCTCCCACTGATTATTAACTAAAGGATTTACCTAGTTATATGATTAATGTGGACCCAGACCGCTTAAAATTTTTCTATGGAACCACCCCTCAGGCATGCCCATATCTTCCTGGAAAGACTGAAACCAAGGCAATTACCGAACTTGCTGGTCCAGACCCTAGCAATTTTCACGACCTGCTCAGCCAAGCGGGTTTTCGCCGAAGTCATTCCCTTGCATATAAACCCGCCTGTCCTAGCTGCAGAGCATGTGTTCCCGCCAGGGTGAGGGTATCAGACTTTAAAGCAAGCAAATCTATGCGCAGAATACTTCGGAAAAATATTGGTCTCGCAGGTCTTGAAACCCCGCCCATTGCGACAGCGGAACAATTTCTACTGTTCCAAAAATATGAGAAAGCTCGCCACAGTAACGGTGAAATGGCGAGGATGAACTTTGATGACTTTAAAGCAATGGTCGAAGAATCCCCAGTACAGACGAAACTTGTGGAATATCGTACGTCACAGGGTGAGTTGCAAGGGGCAGCCTTAACAGACACTCTGTCCGATGGGATTTCGGGGGTTTACACTTTTTTCTCCCCTAATTACCCAACTCGGAGCCTCGGAACCTTTCTAATTTTGTCTCAAATTTTCCGAACTCAAAAACTGTGTCTCCCTTATTTTTACCTAGGATACTGGGTGCAACAATCTCCAAAAATGTCTTACAAACAAAGATTTATTCCCATGGAAATTCTTACTGAATCAGGATGGTCTGAGTATAATCCCCTAAAAAACATCCAATAAGACCTTCTATTTTTCTGGTTTTGGCCCTGCTCACCTTACATGCTACAATGGCGAAAGTTGCCATCAACGCGTAAGGGAATCTCATGTTAAAATCCAAGGCTATAAACCGAAGAAGCTTCGTCAAAAGTGCCGCTGCCGGCGCGACCCTAGGTGCGACTGCGCTGACCTCTCCAGCGGTCTCTTCTGATACTTTTAGTTGGAAAATGGTTACCACGTGGCCTAAAAACTTCCCTGGCCTTGGAACCGGTGCACAACGCATAGCGGATTCAATAACGAAGATGTCTGATGGACGGTTAACAGTAAAGCTATATGCCGCGGGAGAATTAGTGCCTCCATTTGAAGCATTTGATGCGGTGCGTGAGGGCAAAGCGGAGATGACTCACGATGCCTCATATTATTGGGTTGCCAAACACAAGGCATTTCCATTCTTCTGCACAGTTCCTGGAGGGCTAACAGTCCAAGAACATAATGCATGGATTTATTATGGAGGCGGACAAGAACTTTGGGACGAGCTATGTCATGGTTTTGGAATGAGGTCTTTTTTAGCCGGGGGTAGCGGGATACAAATGGGCGGTTGGTTTCAAAAAGAACTTACCTCTGCTGATGATATGAAGGGCATTAAAATGAGAATGCCTGGATATGGCGCGGAAGTAATTAACCGGATGGGGGCAACGGCTGTTAATCTACCTGGAGGGGAAATCATGCCCGCCCTCCAGTCTGGGGTAATTGATGCCACAGAGTGGGTTGGCCCATGGAACGATTTGGCCTTTGGCTTCCATAAAGTAGCAAAGTATTACTATGGCCCCGGATTTCATGAACCAAGTTCCGCCTTGGAGTGCCTTGTAAACCTGGAAGCTTACAACAAGCTACCCGGAGACCTGCAATTAATAGTACAACAGGCCTGCCAAGCTGAAAATGTGGGCATGCTCTCCGAGTTTACTGCGCGAAATGCCGCCTCCCAAACGGTTCTTGTTGAGAAACACGGCGTTAGTATTCGCCATTTCCCTGACGATCTAGTCAAAAAGGCTTTCTCTATTTCTGAAGAAGTCGTTGCAGAGACCCAAAATTTTGATTCGCTAACAAAGCGAATTTATGAGAGTTGGTCACACTTTCGACAGGAATCTATACAACGGGGGCCATATGCAGAGCAAGGCTATATGAATAATCGAGCTTTGAAATGATATTACCCATAAACGACCTTGGGTAACCATGTAGCAAGTTCTGGCAGGAGTGAGAGTATAACAAGCATAAAAAGCTGAATTAAAACAAATGGAGCAACCCCCCGATATATATCCATGGTCGCGACCTCCTTGGGTGCAACTCCTCTTAAGTAAAAAAGGGAAAAACCAAATGGAGGGGTAAGAAAAGATGTTTGGACATTGACAGCAACCATAATAGCAAACCACACTGGATTTACGTCCATCATCAAAACTGCCGGACCCACGATTGGTATCACCACAAAACATATTTCTATAAAATCTAAGAAAAATCCCAAAAGAAACATTAAAGCCATGGTTAGAAACATTGCCGTGAAAACGCCACCTGGTAGTGATGCAAGAAAATCCGCAACCATGTCATCACCACCAAAACCACGAAACACTAAACTAAATAGTTGCGCCCCAATTAGTATAACAAAAACCATTGCAGTTACCTGAGCAGTGGATCTCATTACCGCAGTCAAATTTTTCCTAGTAAGTTGTCCGCGGCTTGCCGCTAAGAGTATGGCTCCCATTGCGCCCACACCTGCAGCTTCAGTTGGTGTGGCTATACCTATTAGTATGGAACCAAGAACGAGCACTATCAAAGACAAGGTGGGCAACAAGACCTTTACCACTCGACCTGTTAGCTCTGATCGGGAGATGGCGGCACGCTCCGATTCTGGTATAGGTGGCATTCTATCTGGATACAAACTCGCATAAATGATCTGCCAAATTATATATAACACGACGAGAGCCAACCCTGGTAGCAAGGCTCCAACAAATAAATCTGCAACAGATACAGGATCAGGAGAAAAATTTCCTTGAGCAAGTTGTGCTTGCTGATAAGCCGCTGATATTTGGTCACCAAGAAGGATCAATACTATTGAAGGTGGAATAATCTGACCCAGTGTCCCTGCCGCACATATCGAACCACAAGAAACAGTGGCTGCATACCCGCGTTTCAGCATGGTGGGAAGTGATAATAATCCCATGGTAACTACCGTAGCACCAACAATGCCTGTGGAAGCAGCCAACAAACCACCCACTAAACTTACCGCTATCCCCAGGCCTGCCCTCACTCCNCCTAGCACCAGTGCCATAGTATCCAGCAACTCTTCCGCCAATTTTGAACGTTCAAGCATAACGCCCATAAATACAAAAAGCGGAACAGCAATAAGTAAATCGTTTGTCATTATGCCATAAATTCGATTCGGCAAAGCTGCCACAAATGCGAGTTCAAAAAGATCAAAACTATTGCCTAAAAGAGCTGCTAGAAGAGCAACCCCGGAAAGTGTAAAGGCTACTGGAAAACCCATAAGAAGCGCACCACATAAGGTGATCAACATCCCTACAACAAAAATTTCCTGTGATAATAAAACTTCCATCTATACCGTCCCAGAGCCGTGATCTGTTGCCTGCGATCCCTGATAATTCACTAATACAGCNAATGAACGAATAATTAGAGAGCAGCCCTGCAGAATCATAGAAACTGCAAAAATCCATATGCATGTCTTAAGCATATAAACTGCATGCAGCCCACGTTCTTCAAGGGAGCCTTCCATCTCCCTCCAAGAATTAAGAACGTAATCCCACGAGTAAATTAATATGACGGCACAAACCGGAATAAGGAAAAAAACNGTGCCAAAGATATCGACCACCGCTTTTCTTCTGGCATTCATTTTAAGGTAAAAGACGTCAACTCTAACATGGCCGTTGTGCAAGAGTGTAAAAGCTGCACATAAAAGAAATACGAAGCCATGCATGAAGCGAACTGACTCTTGCATCCAAATAAAACCAATTGAGAATCCATATCTCAGCACAACTATAACAACGGTGACTAGCACCATAGCTAGTGTCAGAGACGCTACCGCTCGACCAAGACCATCATTAGCCTTGTCAATTATTCGGGCTATTTGCAGCAAAAATCCCACAGAAAATCCCCAGTGTGCCAAAAAAAAAGAAGTCCAACCTCAACAGTCTATACACGAGCCAGAAAGACCATTAAAGAGTTCTCCTCTACTCAAGAACTACGATTACAACGTTTAAGCTACGAAATCATAATCCACAGAAAACAGCAATCAGGGTTTCCTTCCCCCGCTAAACTTATTAGATTTTGGAAATCCCCTTGGAGCCAACCTACCAGATTTCCCTCTGCTACTGTACCACAAATCCGTCTCGACAAAATTCCGATTTCTCTCACCCATTGCCCATGTAAATCCTTCATTTCGAGAAAAAACTATTGCATCTGACAGACCACCATCACGATACCGTTGCAAAATCACACCTCTTCCCTTGGCCAATTTAGGCACTTGTTCTAACGGAATAATAAGCAATTTGTGGTTGTCTCCAACCAAAGCTACGCTATCGCCTTCTGCAGGAACACAAACCAAAGCTCTTTCTCCAGGGGCAACATTCATCACTTGCTTGCCCGCGCGGGTTTGGGCCAATGTCTCGCCCCCAGAGACAAGAAACCCTCTTCCATCACTAGAGCCAAGTAAAAACTGCTCCTCTTCCTTATACAAAAAAAGTGCCACTACTTCGTGTTCATTGGGTATATCTACAATCATACGGAGGGGTTCCCCAAAACCTCGACCTCTTGGAATTTTATCGCACGAAATAGCATAAAAACGTCCGTTTCCTGCGAACGCCACTATAGTATCCCTACTCTGGGCCTTGATCACAAATTTTTCAGCGTCACCATCCTTGTATTTAAGACTACCTAAATCGGTCAAATGACCTTTAATTCCCCTAATCCATCCTTTTTTCGTACACACAATAGTTACTGGCTCTGACTCGGCTAGGCCTTCCAAGACGGCCATAGATTCTCCTTCATTTCTTCGTCCAAAATTGGTTCTTCTTTCATCCCCCCCATCTTCAGCCAATTTCTTCTTAAGATCTTGGAGTTCCATTCTAATATGACGCTCTTGCAAAGCCTTGCTTTTAAGAATTTTATTTAGGTCCTTTAAGTCTGAATTTAGGCTCGTGTACTCCGATTCGATTGCAATTTCTTCAAGTTTTCTTAGTTGTCGCAACCGCATTGTTAAGATGGCATTAATTTGAGTGGTATTTATCTTCCATTTGCGTTTCATCTCAGTTTCAGGATCTTCAGATTCTCGAATTATTTTGATCACTGAGTCCAAATTGAGATACACCACTCGGAATCCTTCCAAAATTTCGATTCTTAACTCAACTTTACTCTTTTTATCCTTTGTGCGCCTCCTAAGAACTTCAAACCTATGCTCCAAAAAAGCATTTAATGCACCCCTCAAAGAAAGAACCTCCGGCACCTTCCCCTTAGTGAGTACATTCAAATTCAGCGGTATGCGGGTCTCCAAGTCGCTGCTCTTAAAGAGTATTTCCATTAATGACTCAGCATCAATGGTTCGCGAACGAGGCACGAGCACTACGCGAATATCTTCAGTAGACTCATCGATGATATCAGCTAGCCATGGTATCTTTTTCTCGTCAATCAAATCCGCAATCTTCTCTACCAATTTTGCCTTTTGGACCTGGTAAGGAATGGAGTTAACTACGATCTGATACTGTCCATGGGGGAGTTGCTCAGTTTTCCAATTGGCCCTAAGACAAAATGACCCTCTACCAGTTTTGTATGACGTAATAATCGATTGATCATCCTCAATAATTTCCCCCCCGTTTGGAAAATCTGGGCCAGGTATATACTTAATCAAAGTTTCCGTACGAGCTTTAGGTGACTTAAGAAGATGCAATAACCCGTCACAAAGTTCCGTCGCATTATGAGGCGGTATACTGGTAGCCATACCCACGGCTACACCATTAGCGCCATTAGCCAGTAAGTTGGGAAAGGCAGCTGGAAGGACTACTGGTTCCGAATCATCCCCATCATAAGTATCTGAAAAATCAACTGTATTCTCATCTAATCCACGAAGCATGCTTTCAGCAATTTGCGTCAATCTTGCCTCGGTATAGCGCATAGCAGCTGCGTTATCGCCATCCAGATTTCCAAAGTTACCTTGTCCTTCAACTAACGGATAACGGGCCGAGAAGTCCTGAGCCAATCGCACCAAAGCGTCATAAACAGCTACTTCTCCATGCGGATGAAATTTACCAATCACATCGCCAACTACCCTAGCACATTTTTTGAAACCTGAAGTGGGATTTAGCCGCAGTACCCGCATGGCATAAAGTAGGCGACGATGTACTGGCTTCAAACCATCCCTAACGTCTGGAAGAGACCTAGATACTATAGTTGACAAGGCATAGGATAGATAGCGCTCACTTAGAGCCGTAGAAAAATCGGTAGAAATCACCCGTTGTTTTTGATCTGACTTAGACACTATTCTTTCCTGTTTCGCTAAGACATTTTTTTTGATAATTGCTCTAAAAATTGCCTCCGCGCACAAAGTAGTTTTATTCCATGCCCCACAGCAGCACGCCTAAGAAAATGGCCAGTTAAGGCCAAACCATCCAAGATCTCTGATTTGTTGGCCTTGCCCCCATAAACAATAAAGCCAGGCAGAGGAAGCAATTTTTTCGCATATGGAAGTCCTGCTTTTTTAGAAACAGCTCTGCCACTTTTTGGAGATACCCAAACCAAATCAACTGTTACTCCACTAACAGCACACTTCTCTAGATTTAATCCAAATCCGATATCCGATAATAAATCTAATTCCCACATTATATATCGCATCAAATAATCCTCACCCGACAGAAAACTATCAAGCAAAGAAACAGTATGATCAAACAAAGTTCCGCATGGTTCCCGTTCTGGCAAGAGTAAATCAACTAATCCACAGACGGCTGCAAGACCTGATAACTTAACCGGGTATTCCATAAGAACCGCTGCACACGGCCTCGTTAACTCTAACTGAAAATTTCCCAAATTATCTTGCAGCCGGGCACTCCACATACATTGTAATAGGTTTCCCATCTGTAACACCGGACGCATCCTACGTCCAGTTCCACCTTGCACCAAACCGAGATGCCTACCTTTTCCACGAGTAAAAATAGATACAATAGAGGAGTTTTCTCCAAATTTCCTACCGCTTAAAAAAATTCCCTCATCCGTCCAATTCATTGCAGCTATTCATAGATTTTGAGATCAAATTTTTAACAACGACACCAATCTTGTTGATTTGCTTCCTAAGATTAAACATCATATTTTAAGCCTAATGAATTAAAATACTCCTTCCTCTCCCCCCACCCTTTATCAACCTTTACTCGCACGAATAAATGAGTTTTTACTCCCAACAACTTTGCAATTCCTTTTCGGGCAGCCCTACTGATGGCTTTGATTCGATCTCCATTATTACCCACAACAATGAGTTTATGGCTTTCTCTCTCAACACAAATGGTCTGATTTACTCTAACACTTTTATCAACCAAGGTCCGCCAACCGTCAGTTCCCACCATGCATGAATATGGTAGCTCTTGCTGAAGTTGCAGAAATAGCGCTTCTCGAGTGATTTCCTCAGCCAAGTAACGAAGTGGTAGGTCAGTAAGCTGATCTTCAGGGTAATGCCAAGGACCTTCTTTCGCCTTTAAGAGCAGTGATTTAACCAAATCTTGAACACCATCCCCTGTAAGAGCGGAAATCATAAAAATTTCCCAACCTATTTTCTTTGAGGAAAAAAAATCAGCAACTCCTAGTAGCCGAGTTGGATGAACGAGATCAGTTTTATTAAGCGCAATGGTCACCGGAATCTCTTTCAGAGTAAATTCCTCAATAATATTTTTTGTGCTATCGGTTATACCGGTGGAACTGTCTAGTAAAAAGACAACCTGATCGGCATCCCGGGCACTGGACCATGCCGAATCAACCATTGCTCTTTGCAAACGTTTCTTAGGTCGAAATAATCCAGGCGTATCAATAAAAACTAGTTGCACCTGCCTTCTATTGAATAGGCCCACGATATTATTTCTAGTAGTTTGAACTTTAGGAGACACTATTGAAAGCTTAACACCAACAATACGATTCATCAGAGTAGACTTACCTGAATTCGGTGCTCCTACCAAGGCAACTACTGCAAACTTTTGGTTTGGGACCAGGTAATCCTCCATCAATTACACTAAGTGGCCGAGTTGGCCTTTTCTTTTAAGAATAGCAACATTTTTTCGGCTGCTGCACGTGTTGCCATTTTTTTTGAAGGGCCATAAGCACTCAATTTCTCAATACCAGCTATAGCTACAACTACTTCAAAATTAGGTGAATGGGCGGGACCTTTCTGGGACACTACCTCATAAATGGGAAGCCCCAAGCTTTTCCCTTGAGTCCAAATCTGAAGGGATGTCACCGCATCCTGCGGAGGTTCTATTTGTTCATTTACCAGATCATCCCATTCACGAAGAATAAACTCTTTAGCTTTTTCCACCCCCCCATCTATGTAGATTGCTCCAATCAAAGCCTCACATGTATCTGCAAGCATCGATGAATTCATATTATTCCCACCTGAACCACCTCTTCGTGACAAAGATACACTTAGGTGGCTTGCCAAACCTAAACGCTGAGCCACCCTAGCTAGGGCCTCTGTCTTAACCAGGTCAGCAAAACGCAAGGCTAACTCACCCTCTGTCTCCTCCTCAAATTTCTCAAACAAATATGTTGCAATCACCAATCCTAGAACACGATCTCCCAGAAACTCTAATCTTTGGAAGTCAATTCCGTTGTTGCTTTGCCTTCCCTTGGATAGCGCATTAGTACTTGGATGTGTAAGGGCTCCCTCAAGCAGCTCCAGTCGTCGAACTTGTAGACCGAGGAGATTATTTATCTCTTTAGCTGCTTGGAGATCCACAATCATCCTTATTTCTAAAGTAATCTTCCTAGTCGACTATAACGAATTGTAAAAGGCCAACCCCAAATTTCCCATATTCTAGCCGTTCCCTTTGTCGAGAAAAACAGTATCTCTGCCCGCCCTACCAAGTTTTCCTCAGGAATGTATCCCACTGAACGCACCCTGCTGTCCTGTGAATTATCCCTATTATCGCCCATGCCAAAATAATGACCATCGGGAACAACGTAAACCGGGGTATTATCAAGACTTCCCGGATGGGAACGAAATGGAGTTGCATCAAGTACCCGATATGTTCGGCCCCCAGGCAAGGTTTCCTCATACTGAGCATATTTAACCTGATCTCCGTGCCGATTCCTGTATTCATAATCCTCAATGCGCACCCTGTTTACCATTTCGCCATTAATATAAAGCACCCCATCCTTTACTTGAATTCTATCACGCGGAAGGCCCACGATCCGCTTTATATAATCAGTTGAATTGTCTCTTGGTAGTTTGAACACCGCTACGTCCCCACGTTGAGGGGAATCCGAAAAAACCCTACCACTAAATAAATTGAGACCATAAGGAAGGGAATACTTGCTATAGCCATACGAAAATTTGGAAACAAAAAGATAGTCACCCACCATTAACGTCGGATACATTGACCCAGAGGGAATGTTAAATGGCTCATACGCGAAGGTCCTCACACCAACTGCTATAAGCACAGCATAGAAAACCGTTCTCACTGTTTCCCAGAACGGATCATCTCCTAATAATTTATCTCTTAATACCTTTTTCACTATTCCGCATATACTCGTAAATTATTGAAACTTACTAACCACGTATCCAGATTTAACGTGGCGGAAACAACACATTGCGTGACACCACAACCTACACAGTTTTTCTCGCCCAATCCACGTCTTCATACAAACTTAATTGCGCGTTCCCAATGTTGGGTTGGCTGAAATTATTACAATAGCATAGGCTAAACCCGAATCATCTGTCAGACTAATCTCAATTTGGGGCTTGCATCCTTCTGGAACCAAGCGATTTAGGCGCTCTAGAGCACCACCAGACAAAACAACTGAAGGTTTACCGCCCGGCAAATTGATAATAGAGATATTTTTCCAAAACACCCCCTTCCTAAAACCTGTCCCCAGAGCTTTAGAGACAGCTTCCTTTGCCGCAAATCTCCTAGCGTAACAGTCACTCGCGCGCAACCTTTTACTACAACTCTGTTGCTCCCTTTCGGTAAAAATTCTATGAATAAAACGCGCGCCAAAACGTTCAATAGTGTTATGAATTCTTTTGGATTCACAGATATCCTGTCCTAAACCAACTATCATAATTGGGAAGTAAAAATCATGAATCTACACCTTAATTGCTTCGGGCCAAATCTATAACCCTTCTCATTTGCGTGACCACATCTCTCAAACCTGTAAACACCGCTTCACTTATTATAAAATGGCCAATATTGAGCTCCGTGATCTGACCAATTTTAGCAACCATAGCAGCTGAACCATAGTTTAGGCCGTGCCCCGCATGACATTCTAAGCCAATATTGATTGCGTGTTCCGAAGCAGAAACCAGGCGATTAAATTCATCCGGGTTTGCGCTACCCTTAGCGTAGGCTTCACAATAACTGCCAACATGCAACTCAACTGCATCGGCACCAGCTTTTAAGGAAGCTTCGACCTGCCGTTCATCAGGATCCACAAATGTCGCCACTTTTATTCCCGCTGCAGAAATACTGCCAATAAAATCGATAAGATAAGGTAGCTGTCCCCTAACATCCAACCCACCCTCGGTAGTTAATTCCCGGCGTTGCTCAGGAACCAAACAGATAGCACTCGGCAAATCTTTAATGGCAATAGAAGCCATCTCCTCCGTGGCTGCCATTTCCATATTTATCGGCACATCACTCTCGTGAATAAGTCGAGAAATATCGTCATCTAATATATGCCGGCGATCCTCGCGGAGATGAACAGTGATAATATCAGCCCCAGCCTCAGAGGCCACACGAGCCGCTAAAATTGGGTCAGGATGAATACCTCCCCGAGCATTTCGCAACGTCCCAACGTGATCAACATTTACTCCCAATCGGATCGAAGAATCTGAATTAAGTTCCCTTGGCTTGCTTTCTGGATTAGTCATTTATTATATTTTTGTTCCTTATTCGCCCCCGGCTCTCTCTGTAGCGGCTAATTAACTCACGCACAATAATAAAAACGATAAACCAAGAGATAACACCTAATACAAAGCCGCCCAAAATCATGGGCAAAAAATATGGAGCTAAAACCTCAGAAAAATTATCAAAAATATAACTCATAGAAGGAACTTTCCCCACCTGTAAATCTATACTCCGTGGTAAAAAATAATTCCCTAAGTTATAGGTCACCCAGCTAATTATCGGAAAGGTTAAGGGATTTAAGAAAAGTGTTCCTATAGCTGCAGCGAGTAAACTTCCTCCCATAAGCCAACTGCCTGCTACAGCAATACCTATATGGAGGAAGTAAAAAGGAGTGAATGACACAGCCACACCCCACGCAACACCAATTGCAACTCCACTAGGAGACCCATCAATTCGTTGAACTCGATAAGCACTATACTTTAGTGCACGTCTCCAGCCCGTGTGGGGCCATACAAAATGGCGGACTATTGCCAATTTCCCAAGACGTTGTTTACGACTAAATATACTCATCGTGACACTCGAGGACACTGGCCACTACGAACAAATAAAAGGTGGCTCCACATAAATATCCCCCTCATTTCCCAACCCTTTCCACTTGGTAAATTGCAGGATGGGCCCGCAGAGCCGCAATGATTTGGGTTAGGTGCTGGACGCTCATAACCTCTACGTCGATAACGAACTCAAAAAAATCCGTCGATCGGTTTGTGACCTTTAAGTTGGAAATATTCCCTTCAACCCTCGCGATGACTTCCGTCAAGGCACTCAAGCTACCAGGAATATTATTGAGAATCGCAGATATCCTTCCAACGTGGCTCTCTGTCTCAGCTAGAGACGAATTCCATGTAATGTCTATCCATCTTTCTGGTGTACTCGAAAAACTCTCCAAAACCTCACAATCAATAGTATGTACAGTGACACCTTTTCCCTCATTTATCAGGCCCACAATCCGATCGCCAGGCAATGGACTGCAGCATCCAGCCAAATGAACCGCCATCCCCGGTGTCAAACCTTTAATGGCGACTGTTTCACCTTTCCTTTTTGCCTTAAAACGGGGTTTACGAAATGGAATGATTATCCTCCGGCCGCCGCGTCTTTTCCTGGCCGCCCTCGGAGCGACCATCGATAAAACCTCCCTGGAGTCCAACCTCCCCTGACCAACTAAACTAAATAACTCACTAACATCTTTGAGTTCATTTTTTTCGACAAATGGCTGGACAACCTCTCTCGTCAAAATCTCCTCAGATTCAGAGAAAGTCTTTTTTAATATTTCCTCTCCCAGGATGGCAAACTCATTTTCCTCACGATCTCTCACAAAACGACGGATCCTGGTCCTGGCCTTACCGGTCACGACAAAATGTTCCCAATTTGGATCGGGTGTTTGTCCGCTGGAGCTTAAAATTTCGACTTGATCGCCATTCTGCAACTGAGTTCGTAGAGGCGCTACTCTCCCGTTTATTTTTACTCCGACACAGTGATCCCCAATCTCTGAGTGCACTGAATAGGCAAAATCTACTGGAGTCGCTCCATCCGGCAACGCGATTAGATCACCCTTCGGAGTAAAACAAAATACTTGGTCACGATACATTTCAAGTTTTGTATGTTCCAAAAACTCCTCGGGTCCAGACGCATGCTCCAATATCTCTAGCAGCTCCCGCAGCCATCGAAATCGAGCATCTCCCCGTTCTAACAGAGCTCCATTATCCTCTGCTTTATAAATCCAGTGAGCTGAAACTCCATATTCCGCCACCTCGTCCATGGCAGCAGTCCGGATTTGGATCTCAATCCGGCGTTTCCCTGGCCCAATGACAGTGGTATGCAAAGACTTATATCCGTTTGGCTTGGGTATCGATATATAGTCCTTAAATCTTCCTGGCACAGTATGATAGGCCCGATGAACCACTCCTAAAGCACTGTAACAATCGTCCTCAGATGGCACAACAGCTCTGAATGCCATTACATCTGCAATTTGTTCGAAGTCCACCTCACGCCGAGCCATTTTGCGCCAGATAGAATATGGAGTTTTCTCCCTCCCCCCAACTGTTGCAGTAATCCCTGACAAGCGTAATGTCTCAACCAACTCCTCGATGATACTTGGGATTACAGCAGAATCAGCAGTCCTCAAAGATTCCAGCCTTTTTACTATTGAACCTCTGGCATCTGGCTGCAGTTCAGCAAATGTCAAATCCTCCAATTCATCCTTCATTTCTTCCATGCCAATGCGCTCCGCTAATGGCGCATAGATTTCTAACGTTTCTCGGGCAATTCGTCGACGCTTCCCCGAATTACTTATGTAATGAAGGGTTCGCATATTATGAAGTCGGTCAGCTAGTTTTACGAGTAAAACACGAATATCCTCAGAAATAGCCAATAAGAGTTTACGAAAATTCTCAGCCTGGTGAATCGTAGTATCCCTACCCAACTCCAATTTCCCAAGCTTAGTAACACCATCGACTAACTTTGCCACACTTGGCCCAAATTTATTTTCGATCTCTTGTAGTTCTGCAACTCCATCTTCGACGGTGTCGTGCAACAATGCCGTAATGATGGAATCCACATCCAAACGGAGGTCAGCCAAAATAACAGCGACCTCCGCGGGGTGTGAGAAATAAGGAGCTCCGGAGGCACGAAGCTGGGTCCCATGCCTCGCCATGGAAAAGTTATACGCCTCACCTAGCGCCATCCGGTCTACATTTGGTTCATAAGACTTGACCTTTTGAATTAGGTCTTCATGCCTGATCATAGAAACCGATATGTTTAATACGTCTAATTACCTAACTGACCTCGTAATCCTGGGGTCGATCCCTAGATAGCCTCACCACCGATATTAGCGAAGCCATAAAAGAACCATTTAAGATTGCATCTCCGTTAACCACTAAGAACAAACTTATTGCCTTACTTTTTTAGTACTCAAGAGGGTCTTTTTCTTTAGGGGATGGCGGTTTTGTTGCAGCCAACTGAGCTTTCGCCTCCTCAGGATTAATTGGCTCCTGGCTCTCCAATTCTACCTCCTCCTCGGGTTCATCCCTATGAGCATGTTTCTGGAAACCAGTAATTACACCATCCAAAAGATCATCTGGCAGAACCCTATCTTCCGCTATCTCTCGCAGGGCCACCACAGGATTTTTGTCCCTGTCTCGCTCCACAAGCAACTCAGAGCCAGCAGAGATCTGTCTTGCCCTCTGAGCAGCCAGCATAACCAGCTTAAACCGATTAGAAATTTTAATAATACAATCTTCAACAGTTACCCGCGCCATAAGCTTTCCTTTTTTTCCAAACCCTTATGTAGACAAGAAATTCCCCCGGCTACCTGTCATTACCTCGCCACAAGCCCTCACAGCAACACTTGTGGCAGATTTTCCCTCAAATATCTAGTCTTGTGGGCTAAGTTTAATTATTTTCTGATTCCTGTGCAGATTTCCTGCCAATTCGTAGGCCGCCACACCTGAAATTGGATGGCGCCAATTCGGCAAAATTTCTGCTAAGGGAACTGTAACAAAATTGCGTTTTTCGAGCTGAGGGTGGGGGAGGCTTAACTCTGGCGATCCTTCCTGGAAACAAGTCGTTTCTCCATAGGATAGCAGATCTAAATCTAATGTCCGCGGACCTATCCTATCTCGCACAGAGCGTCCAAACAAATTTTCAATATCCAACAACGTCCTTAAAAGCTTATTTGGCTTAAGGTCAGTACTGACCAAAATCACTCCATTAATATACCATGGGTCGGCACTGACTGGCACAGGCTCGCTTAAATACCAGGAGGATTTACTCAATACAGAAATTCTAGAATCTTGGATCTTCTTAAGAGCTTTCCGACAAGTAGATAGGGGACCATCCTGAGCGCTTAAAGGAAGATTAGCACCTATACCAATCAAAATTCCTTCTTCTCTTTCCAGTTCCATCATTTTCCTATCACAAGGTCAAAGCTACTGCGATAAATATAAACATACTCATATAATAATAAACTAGTAGCTGGGATTGCCCAAAAATCAAATAAACTTGATAATGGCGACATAGTTCAAGAATGAATGAAACATGGTACCGAAACGTAAGATTAAGATAACAGAACCGAAGATTAATTGCCAAAAATGTTCAAGGCTTGCCCAGTTCCGAGCTAAAAATAGATTGGTTCAACCAGAATGGTACAATGGCGCTGTGCCTGCCTTTGGTTCGCCGGAAGCCAAGTTGCTGATAGTAGGTCTAGCTCCCGGCTTAAAGGGTGCTAACCGAACGGGTCGCCCGTTCACGGGTGATTATGCTGGCGACCTCCTATATCCAGCCTGCCAAAAATCTGGATTAGCCTGCGGCAGCTACCAACGCTCCCAGACGGACACTCTGCAGCTTATAGATTGTCGCGTAACTAACGCTGTCCGCTGTGTGCCCCCTAATAATAAACCAGTTCTTTCCGAAATTAATGTATGCAACGAATTTTTAAGAAAAGAAATTAACGCAATGAATAGGATTAAAGTTATTCTGGCATTGGGCCATATCGCGCATAACTCAGTTTTACGTGCACTAGATATTAAGTTATCTCACTACAAGTTCCAACATGGAGCCTTCCATTCAATCTCAAAGCCCTTCGTATTGGCCAACAGTTACCATTGCTCCCGCTACAATACTAATACGGGTCGCTTAACAAAAGAAATGTTTGACGACGTATTACGAAATGTATGTTTGACTCTTGGACAATCAAAATGAATTTACCAAGGTTTCCATCTAACCTCGAGAACGAAGCAGACGGGCCTTCTGCCTGTCCCAATCTCTAGATTTCTCACGTTGGCGTTTATCCACTTGACGACGCCCACGCGCTAAACTCAACTCCACCTTTACCCTACCTCGATCATTAAAAAACAGACTTAGAGGTACTAATGTATACCCATCCCGTTGAACCTTTCCTCTTAGCTGATCAATCTCTTTTTTATGAAGAAGAAGTTTTCGCGGACGGAGCGGGTCATGATTAAAATGGGAAGCATCCCGATAAGCTGGAATATGCAAGTTACTCAGAAAAGCCTCTCCAGCATCAAAAGACGCGTAGCAATCGCCAAGACTCGCCTGACCAGTTCGTAGCACCTTGACTTCTGTACCCTGCAATACCAGGCCAGCCTCAACTTTTTCCTCTATGAAATAATTATGGTAAGCCTTCCGGTTCTGACCAACAATTTTTCTATCTACTTCACCGCGTGCCATTGTTCAGAACTTTCATTCAAAAGCCCGGCCATCCCTAAGGCGCTTCGAACACGAGCCTTTGTTTCATCCCGAATATTTGTCATCGGCAGTCTGAGGTCTTCAAGACACAAGCCCAAAAGGCTTGCTGCATATTTGACAGGACCGGGACTGGTTTCCGAAAACAAGGCTTCATTAAGAGGTGTCAGCTTATCATGAGCAGCCAAAGCATCACTAAGGTTTCCTTTTTGCCAATCCTCATGCATTTGGGCACACAAGGAGGGGGCAACATTAGCAGTAACCGAGATACATCCATGTCCGCCGTGCGCCAACATCGCTGGCACACACCCATCTTCCCCACTCAATTGACAAAACTCTTTTCCGATTAGATGCCTAACTAAACTAGGTCGCGAAGCATCACCAGTGGCATCCTTCACGCCAACTATATTAGTTATCTCAGATAAACGCGCCATAGTCTGCACAGACATATCGACCACCGAGCGGCCAGGAATATTATAGATAATAATGGGAATCGAAGAGTTTTCTGCTATAGCCTTAAAATGCTCAAATTGCCCCTCTGGCGTAGGCTTATTATAATAAGGCATTACAACTAACGCCGCGTCAGCGCCCGACTTCGCAGCATGCTGGGTGAGTTCTATGGCCTCCATTGTCGAATTCGAGCCTGTACCAGCTATAACTGGAACTCTTCGATTAGCTACCTCAATGCATAACTCAGTAACCCGTTGGTGCTCCTCATGGCTCAGGCTTGGGGACTCGCCAGTCGTTCCACAGGGCACAAGGCCATGGACCCCAGACTTAATCTGCCACTCAACAAAATCTCCAAAAGCTTTCTCGTCCACCTGTCCATCGCGGAACGGGGTGATCAAAGCTGTATATGAGCCCTTAAACATCGACATTGCCTAATTCCTTCTACAAACCATACTGAACAATAAACTTCACCAAGCCAGCCCGCAAGACCTAGCCTAGAGCAATGTCCTCTATAGCTCGACCAAAATGATACTTCGGCGTAAACTTACCAAGTTGGAGTCAGTCACGGCTTAATGGATATGAGGAGCCTCTAATATTTTGAGAAAATTTATATACCTTGCCTTTATGATCACTGGATTGGCTGTTTGCAATGTAAGTCCTTGTGTGTCTGATCCAACTACTTTCCTAGCCCCCAAAGATCGTCCAATTTTCCAGGCAGCTCTGCAATCAGCGGCCGATGGAGATTGGGAGTTCGCAAAAACAACTATAGATCTATGCTATGATTCTTTACCAAAAGTAATCCTGGAGTGGCTCTTCTTGCTGGACACAAAGGAAAATATAGCCCCAGAACGCATTACCAGATTTTTAAAAACCTATCCAAATTGGCCGAATGAGGCAATCCTTCGAAATAAGCTGGAGCGAGCACTAATGTCCAGCGGAAAATCTGCAATGGCCTCACAATGGCTGGAGAGAAATACACCTAACACTTATGAAGGAAAAGTCCGTTTTATTAGTATTTTAATGGAACAAAAAAACTTTTTGGAAGCTAGTAAACTAATAAAAAATATTTGGTTGGATGAAAAATTTTCTTTAAGTGAAGAGCGCAACTTTCTAAAACGATATGGAAAAATGCTCTCGGCACCAGAACATAATCAGAGATTAGACAACTTACTCTGGCAGTCAAGAACCACTGAAGCAAGGCGAATGCTCCACCGGGTTACCTCAGAGGTCCGAAACATTTCTATTGCAAGGATTTATCTTTTAGAAAACCATCCGGATGTAGACCTCGCAATTTCAAAAGTACCTGAAGTCTTGCGTAATCATCCCGGACTAATTTATGAACGAGTAAAATGGAGACGACGCGCAAACAAAAACGAGAGCGCCCGAGCGCTGTTATTTTCCCTTCCAGAGTTACTGCCCCATCACCCTAAATGGTGGAAAGAGATCAACTATCAGATCCGGGAAAGCTTAGATCAAGGTCTCGTCTCAGATGCCTTCCGACTAGCCCTCATAGGATCTGAACTCGAAGGCCATCCCCATATTGAGGCCTCTTGGATGGCCGGTTGGATCGCTTTAGAATTTCTAGAAGAACCAGAAATAGCTCTTTCCTACTTTAAACGTATGCTCGAACACGTTTCAATGCCAATAAGCCTCGCCCGCGCGGCCTATTGGGCCGGAAGATCCGCTACGGATTCAAACAACCACAACTTAGCTTCATATTACTTTGAAAAAGCGGCATATCACAAAACCACCTTTTACGGTCAACTAGCAGCAAAAATATTGAACTTGCAGGATCCTCCGATTCTTGGAACCACTGGAGAGCAAAAGTCCACTAACAAAGAGTTTGAACAGTCCGACCTGATACGGGCCGCTAAAATGTTGGGAGAAGTAGGCGACCCGGACCTAATGAAACTATTTGTTCTACATGCGTTGCCTACTGCACCAACTTCAACCGAAGTAAAATTCCTTGCCGGGCTAGGGAATCGCTACAACTACCCCCACATAAGTATCTCAGCAGCAAAAAAAATACTACGGGGCGGTACTCTCCTCCTTAACGAACTGTACCCCATTCCACCTCAGAACACTTGGATGACGGTTGAGGAAAGCAAGGTCGGGCTTGCCTTAATCTATTCGCTTGCCCGTCAAGAAAGTGAAATGAACCCAGAAGCTACCTCGGCGGCCGGCGCCCTTGGCCTTATGCAATTAATGCCCGCTACTGCCAATCAAATGGCAAACAACCTGGGCCTTACCTTTGATAAATCAAGACTTACGAATGACACTAGTTATAATCTTGTGCTTGGCACCACGTATCTTGCCGGCTTAATTAAACGATATAATGGCTCTCTCCCCCTAGCTCTTGCTGCGTATAATGCAGGGCCAAAGAATGTAAAAAGATGGATCCGAAGATACGGGGATCCCACCAAAAACGAAATAGATGAAGTGGACTGGATTGAGCAATTGCCCTATCCTGAAACCCGCAACTATATCCAACGAGTACTAGAGGGGACCGCCGTTTATAACAACCTCATCATGGAAAGCTCTCTATGATGAGGTTGATAACTATCTAGAGATACCGTAACAAAAATTTTATCTAACTAGCACTTCAAAAAATGAACGATTTAACCACTTACGCTGACATTATTGCTGCCGCACGAACTCTTAACGGACATAGTGTTCCGACACCATTGATTAATAATAAGCTTCTCGACGATCTGATAGGAGCCCAAGTGCTCATCAAATGTGAGAATTTGCAGATGACCGGTTCCTTTAAGTTTCGGGGGGCATTTAACAAGATTTCCCATCTAGTAAATAATAACGCTAACAAGTTATTTGTTGCATGGTCCTCTGGGAATCACGCACAGGCCGTGGCAGCTGCTAGCGCAATGAGCGACGCCAAGGCGTCAATCGTAATGCCACGTGATGCCCCTCAAATTAAAATCGAGGGAACAAAGTACTTTGGAGCGAAAATTATTTTTTATGATCGTAATACTGAAGTACGAGAAGATATAGGAACCCAGCTGGCCAGTGAAACAGGGGCACAAATAGTTCCACCTTATGACGATGAATATGTTATTGCAGGACAAGGCACTGTCGGCCTGGAAGCCGCCGCTCAAATGCTCGCACTCGATGTGAGCCCGGACATCGCCCTAGTACCCTGTGGTGGAGGGGGTTTAATCGCAGGTTGCGCCATAGCCCTTCGTCAACATTTCCCAAACATTATAATTCACCCCGTGGAACCAAAGGGATTTGACGATACAGGTCGCTCCCTGACACTCGGAAAACGAGTGTCTAATAGCCCAGGTGAGAGTTCTCTATGTGATTCCTTGCTAGCACCGACTCCGGGGGCTGTTACCTTTAAGATAAATTCCCAACTTCTAGGGAGTGGAAAAGTTGTTTCTGACGAGGATATTCAATTTGCGCTTATGTTTGCTATGAAACAATTAAAAATGGTGACAGAACCTGGTGGGGTAGCCGGTCTGGCCGATCTCCTCTGCAATAAAGAGGCATACAAGGGAAAGAAAGTCTTAGTCATTTTATCAGGCGGGAATGTCGACCCAGCTATCCTTGAACAGGCCATCAACAGCTAACGGACTTTCTATCCAACTCCCAAAAAAACTCCATTGATTAGACTGGCCGACAACCTTTCAGGAGTATGCGCTGATGCCGGCGGGTCTGGCCCACTGGAAAATCAACATTGACCGAGTGGATAAGTGATCGATTATCCCATAACAACACATCGCCTACCCTCCACTCATGATCATACCGGTATTTATTTTGTGTTATATGGACGCCCAGTTGGTCCAGCAGCGCATTACTTTCCTCTGAACTGATACCCACCACAGAATCCGTACGATTAGAGTTATAATAAATCGCCTTAGCGTGAGTATCGTCGTGAGTACGGACTAGAGGATGGACCACATCTGGGGTCTCCAAATTTTCTATCTTGGAAAGAGTTTTTGGGCTGGCTGCTGCCCGTTTTGTATCGTACTTATGTACTGCTTGCTTCCCATCTAATTTATCTTTCATCTCCATAGACAAATCTTCGTAAGCGGTTTGTGTATTGCAAAATCTTGTCTCCCCCCCACTTTCAGGAATATCAAGAGCCTGTAACAAAGTCGCCTTAGCGGGAGTCTGGAAATACGAATCATCTGTATGCCAGCCGGACAACCTTACACTTCCCAAGTCCTTTGGCTTGTCCAGAGGATTTTCATAAGTACTCACAAAAACAGCCACCTCCGGGACATCTGTATCTCTCTCCCGCCTGATCAATTGAAGCTGAGGGATTCCAAATAAGCTCGCCAAATCAAAAAATTGAGACGGGCTTAGGGGGACCGACCGAAAACATAGAAGATGATACTCTAAAAAGGCCTCCTGGACCGCAGCTAAATCCGATCCCCTTGCTATCTCAGAAACATCAAGGCCTGTTACCTCCGCTCCTAAAGCACTACTTAACGGTAGTATTTTTACATTCATGCCAAACCCAGCTAACTCCCTCACAAATCTATGGGCACCACGCAAGGTCCATAACTTCCTCGCTTAAAGTGACTAACCCATAACTTTAAACTTGCACCACTCTCTCCGCAACTAAAGCCTCTATCTCTCCCTCTGAAACCCCTGCTTCCAGCAAAATTTCTCTGGAATGCTCCCCAAGACCTGGGGCCCCCATAGGATTACTTGTATCGCTCATGGAAAACTTGGCGGCTCCCCTCGCCTGGCGAATTTTTCCGGCCTTGGGATGATTATATTGGACAATGATATCATTAGCTTTAACCTGCTCATTATCCAACATATCTTTCCTTGTCAGCACAGGCGAACAAGGCACCCTTTCTTCATCCAACCTCCCTACCCAATACGCTGTTGGGGCAGTAGACAAAATTCCCTGGATCAAATCCAAACGAACATCGATATTTCTAGCCCGCAGTTCCGGGGTTTCAAACCGATGGTCATGCAACCATTCCGGGCGTTCCAGTGCTCGCGTCAAAGCAGCCCACTCGCGATTTGTATTTACAGCTACTGTCATGAAGCCGTCTGCAGTCTCATAAATTAAGTCAATTTTGCTAGCCTTGGTCTCTGATCCACCCGGCCCATCTACGAAAGTATGTTGATTCATATCTGACGACCACATGAAAGCTATGAGTGTGTCCAACATAGACAGGCGGACGTGTTGACCTAGACCGGTCTGGCTACGCGACAAAAGTGCCGCCGAGATTGCCTGGGCTGCTGTCATTGCTGTCAATTTGTCAGGCAAAATGGTTCGGATAAGCCGAGGGCGTTCTTCATCTGAACCAGCTTGCACCGTGGCTAAGCCACAAAGCCCTTGTATAACGGGATCGTAGGCTGGTCTTTGGGCATATGGACCAGTTTGGCCAAATCCACTGATTGATACATACACAATATCCGGAACAATCTTTCTTGTGCTTGGTTCGGAGAGACCTAAACGCTCTGCAACTCCTGGCCGAAAGTTTTGGATAACCACATCAGTCCCAGGAATCAGCTGTTTAAAAACTTCTAATCCTTGCTTGGATTTAAGGTCTATTGCAATTGAACGCTTGTTACGGTTGTTATTTAGAAAACCTGCCGAGAAACCATTCACAGCCGTCCCGGCGGATCTCACGTGATCTCCAACCCCCGGTCTTTCTACCTTAATAACGTTCGCTCCTTGGTCAGCCAGAGTCATGGTCGCCAAAGGGCCTGTTATGTTACTGGTCAAATCAATTATTTTAAAACCTTCAAGCGGTCCAGACATAATGTAGTCACCTATGTTAGAATTGGCAAAATTTGAACAAGAACAAGATAAGTTAATTCTGCAAAACAGGTACAATATTCGTCAATGTGTTATTAGTTTTGATAATATAGAGCTTGCTCTGCGCTCTCTGGGAGTTGTCTCTATGGGCCCGCTTTAATATAAAAAGAACCAGTAAAATGAATAAAGAAACCAGAAATGAATGATTGGCACACAGAGATAGAAAGAATTACCCAGATCCAGGAACTCGCGCACCAGCGAGGAGATGATCCAGGAGTAAAACGACAGCACGAAAAAGGGAGATTAACGGTCAGAGAAAGGATTGCTCTGCTGCTAGATAGTGACACCTTCCAAGAAATCGGCCCCAATGCTGGCTCTGGCGAGACGGATGAACGAGGCAACCCCATCTCCTTTACTCCAGCAAATTTTGTTCTAGGATTCGGAAAAGTCGATGGAAATCGCTGCGTTGTGGCGGGGGAAGATTTTACTGTCAGAGGCGGCTCTCCAAATGCCGCTGGTTTAAGAAAAAGTATTTACGCTGAGCACTTGGCCTTACAATATAAAGTGCCCCTTGTTCGCCTGCACGAAGGCGGAGGCGGTAGCGTTGGAGGGACAGGAAATACAAACTCTACCGTCGGTACACCTCTGTATGAGACACACCGGTTTAAGGTCGTAGCTCAGGCTATGGCGGCAGTGCCAGTTGTAACAACTGCCCTTGGTCCCGTCGCAGGCCTACCGGCTGCCAGGCTCGTAGCAGCTCATCTATCGATTATGTCAGACCCCAATGGACAAGTACTAATAGCCGGTCCGGCCGTTGTTGAACGGGCCTTAGGCGAAAAGAAGAGCAAAGAAGAATTAGGAGGCTCCCAAGTTCATACCAAAAACGGAGTAATCGATAATTCAGCAACTAGCGAAAAAGATGCCTTCAAACAGATAAGACAGTTTCTAAGTTATCTACCACAAAACGTATGGGAACTCCCCCCGGTCAAAGCCTCCGAGGACAACCCCGAACGTTCAGAAGAAAGCCTTAGATCCATAATTCCAACCGAACGCCGACAGTTATATGATATGTACAAGGTGTTATCCGCAGTGTTAGATCAAAGTACTTTTTTTGAAATTGGTTCGAATTTTGGACGAGGACAAATAACGGGGCTAGCTAGACTAAATGGGATACCTATTGGGATTTGGGCTAATAATTGTCGTTACCTCGCTGGTTCCATGACCGCATCAGGTGCACGGAAGGCTCGGCGATTTATCGAGTTTTGTGAAACATTTCACCTGCCCATTGTTTGTTTCGTGGACGAACCCGGTTTTATGATAGGGTCTGCTGCCGAGAAAGAAGGAACCATTCGGGACGGCACTGCCGCAGTTCTTGCAGCTGCTTGCTCTACTGTTCCCTGGGCTTCGGTTGTAGTTAGACGCTCCTTTGGAGTGGCCCAAGCGGCCCACTATGGTGCAGATCCTTATGTTATCGCATGGCCCTCGGCAGAAATGGGAGCGCTTCCTGTAGAAGGAGGCGTAGCTGTTGCTTATCACAAGGAAATCGCAGCTGCTGCAGATCCCGATGCCAAAAGAAAAGAACTAGAAGAACAACTGGCACGGACCCAAACTCCTATGCCAAGAGCCCAGTCTTTTTCAATGCACGATGTTGTCGATCCTGCAAAAACGAGACTAACGTTGTGCAACTGGCTCGAATGGGTCCAACCTACTCTCAAAAATCTCCTAGGACCGACGTCGTTTACCCTCCGGCCCTAACTAAGAGGTACTAATCGCTCCTCAAACGATAGACTTTTTCTGCAGTATCATGAAACAAGGCTGCTTTTTGGGTTCGACTCAAATGGCTCACCATTTTCTTGAACGAATTCCACAATACGCCATAGGAACAGGAAACTTTGTCCACTGGAAAATTACTCTCGAACATACATCTCTCAGGACCAAACTGATCAATCGTATGCAAATAATAATGATTGTTGGCAGCCAACTCGTTCGAGCTTGGAGGAACAATTCTCTTATGCCACCCAAAGCCGTTAATAGCCATATTCAATCCACCCAACTTTGCAAAGACGTTGGGGCACGCCGAAAGTTCCGTAACGTCATCCTTCCATTGCTGATAAATTTCTGACCTTTTTCCTATGTAAGGGCCTATCCCCAGAGGCCCACCAAAGTGATCAAACACAATAGTTACTTCGGGACATGCCCTTGCAAAAGCCGTTAACTCAGGAATCTGTGGGTGATATAGCCACGCTTCAAACGATAAGTTGTAGGCAGCCAAACGGCGAGCCCCCTCCCGAAACTTGGCATTGGCAAGAAGGCCAGGCTCCCGATTTACTCTAATATCAGGGCTTGGATCCCAAGGAACAGAGTGCCGTATTCCTCTCATGCGATCTGGTGCGACTTCCAAATGCGCCTCGAGGACCTCATCCACCTCCTTGCCCAATGTTAAATCCGCGTGACCCACGATGCCCGCACATAATTGACGGGCATCACTGACATTCTCAGCACTTTCGTTTGCCACGCGATTAACAAACTCCGTCTCCCCGACAGGCCTTAGATGTTGTGGACCCGAATCCCGATAGAAAGCAGAGCACTCCACAAATACCGTTGCTAAAATATTATGGCCGGAATCTAAATCCAGGGTTAGCTCCTCTGCCATGTATGGCTTATCCACGTAACTATTTCCCGTGTTCCACAAATGGTGGTGTGGATCGATAATAGGCAATTCTGGCTCAATTGCTTCCTCTACAACCTGTTCAAGCCATTCTTCATTTATCGGCATTTAGTCTCTCCCACTGTAACCTGCAGAAATTTGGAATCGTCCTAAAATATACCAGAATATTTTAAGTGCCCTACAACAAATGAATTTAATTTTTAACCTACTTCAACTTAAAAGACGCTATAATTAAGGCAAGGACGAAGCAAAATTAAATTCAGCCCGTAACAAATAATATGAATTGAGCGTAATGCGACCTCCGCACATTATATTACTATCTCTTATAGTTCCACTTTGCTTAGCTGGCTTTAGCTCCCCAGCAACCAGCGATTCTATTTTGAATAAGCAACACGCAAGAAAGATCTTTGGAATGACAAAATTCCAATGGAATAAAAGTGTTATGGAGCTAACAGAAAAGGGAGCGGTTGAGAGCACTGTAAACACTTCCGGAACATATGTGATGCAACTGCGCTACACCAATGACGCTTATTTGTACGTAACCCCAAAATACAGCTCAGACCAAGATCTCCCTGATAATATAGCCGTGACCCTAGCAATGCCCCCTTCGATGGCTTTAATGTTTGACCGAGCCGACATCCAAAAGATAGCAACGAAAACACAAGAAGGTATGCTTCCGGAATTTGGTGTATCCATGACCCATCAAAGCGTTACAGGAGGAGTTGCTTTGTTCTTTGTTATTGTGGCACATTAGCCTGCAATCACTAAAATCAACCAGTGCCTTAGAGAAGAGGACTATAATGGCAAAACTTAGGGTTATCCTGCAAACGTCTGCAACCGCAGGAATTTTTTCTCTGTTAAGTTCCATTCTTTTCGCTAATTCTGGTAACGCGGGTCAGGCCTTGGATCCGCTAGCTAGTGAAAAATGGCTGGATCTACAGGAAGAATACCTTGGGGACACGGCGGTTGAGTTTGACTCAAGAATCACCCTTTTGCTCCCACCAGAAATTGAGAATAGCCACGAAGTTCCCTTAACCGTTATGATTCCACGGACACTTGGACCGGCCAAAGAGGTCATTATTCTGGCTGAGAATAATCCAATACAGCAGGTTTTGCGGTTACACTTACATCGCCCAGTACATTCGCTCAGCCTAACAATGAGGCTGGAAACCTCCACTCCGGTGCGAGCCGCAATTTTGCTTGCTGACGGAAAATGGCTCGTAGGGTCACAACTAGCCCACGTTCTCAGCCCGGGCGGGTGCTCAGCCCCTGGGGGCAATTCTGGCGGTGAAGTAGCCCAAGTGGGAGAAATAGCGCTCAAGCAGTTTGAAAATGGCGGTATATACAAAAACGACAGGCTCAAATTCCGGATCACACACCCTATGGACACAGGCCTTGTAACTGATGCTAGTGGAGAGTCTATCCCAGCATACTATATCGACAGGATCAGCATTCACGATGAATCAGGTTTATTACTCGAGTTCGATACCCAGGCAGCCATGTCAGCCGACCCAGTAGTGACTATTGATGTTCCTGAACTCCAGCAAAACATAAGGGTGATGGCTAGTGATAGCATGGGCCTGGAGTTTGACTCAGGAGAGATCTCCACTGCGAGATGAGCTCCTGCAAATCACTAATATCTTTTTTCGTGACAGCAGCACTCTTCGGGCTATCACATTCTTCCGATGTAAAAGCTGAAACCACTCGATACAAACTAGAGGCAGACATGATAGCCCCTGACGTCTTCGTATTTTGGGGCAAACAAGAATCATTTTCTCGAGAAAATGGGGCAAATATTGTCAATACAGGTTTTATTGTTGGAAAAGAAGCAATTCTTGCGATTGATACTGGACCGACGAGACTGTATGCCAAGGAGATGATAGAAGCCATCAAGGCTGCCTCTCCCATTCCCATCCGTTACGCAGTTGTCACCCATCACCATGGCGATCACGCTTTTGGAATACATACTTTTAAGAAAAACAACATCAATGTCGTAATGCACCCCAGGGCTAAAAATCTCCTTGCTGAAGAGGGAAACATTTTACTTGGGTATCTGGAAAACTTGATAGGCTTAGACTGGACAGGCGGAACGGAGGTAGATTTACCCACATCGCTATTAGAAAAAAAACATATGATCGACTTAGGACAAAGACCGGTCCTAATTATTCCTTACGAGGGTGGTCACACCCCCGGTGATTTGGTTATTTATGACGTCACCACCAAAACACTATTTGCTGGTGACTTGGTTTTTAACGGAAGAGCCGCGACTATACCACACGCGGATATTTCCACCTGGATCGATCACCTGGACACACTGGAAAAACAAGATTGGGAGTATCTTATTCCAGGTCACGGGCCTCTGCTATCAAAGAACCAGGCACTCGACAGCACCCGAACATATCTCGCCTTTCTCCAGGAAACTGCACGCGAAGCTATCGCCAGAGGAACGACTCTAGCCGAAATTATGACAACTGTAATCCCAAGCCCATTTGACCAATTAGCGACAGTAAATAGCGAATTCTTGCGGTCAATGACAACACTGTTTCGTCAACTCGAAGATGAGCAGTTCAATTCANCCCCGCCNAACAACTAACGCGCTTAATATTAAGCTTGGACAAACGAGTTTGCTTTATCGCGCTCCTCGGGTTTAAGGCGAAACACAGAACTAATTGCAACGAACACAACAATATTTGCAACCAAGCCAAGTAAACCGGCGTGTAGATCAAATGGTCTTACGTCCGCCACGAGTTGGAAATAAAAGTTTACACCAATACCAATAATCAGACCTGCAATAGCCCCCCATCGGTTAGAACGGCGCCAAAATAGAGCCCCATACACAACTGGGGCAAACTGCACAATGGAGCCGTAGGCGCCGAGAAGTAGATCGATTAATCCTTCGTTTCCAAAAATTGCCAGGTAATAGGCTGCGGTTCCCACCAGAATAACACCCACCCGCATGATCATTAATTGGGCTCGTTCCGTAAGCTTAGGCACCAATGGTACAGCCACATCCCTGCCCAATGAAACTGAGGCACCATGGGTAATAGCATCTGCAGACGACATTGCCGCCGCCAAGGCTCCTGCCCCGATCAAGCCATATACAAGTCCTGANCCCCCTAATTCATGGGTAATAAGATACGGGAGAACTTGATCAGATTTTTCAATTGCTTCTGGAGGAACAACACCTATTGCGGAAAATCCAATTAACAGAACCGGTACTAAAAACAACGCAAAAATAGGATATGCAATAACGGTTAACTTAATTCGACGCTCCGTTGTTGTGTATGACTTGGTAAACAAATGGGGCCACATCAGAAAACCTATCATTGAAACAATTATGGCGCTGGAATACGCGTTAATTGACATCGACGAACCAGTGCTACCAATAATGAAGAAATCTTCTGATTTAATACTGAGGACATTGTCAAACATTGGCCCAATCCCTCCATGCAAATGGAGGACCAGGTAAACACAAAGCACCCACGCAACCANAAGCATCAGAATAGCCTGCAAAACATCACTCCAGGCAGCACCTCGTACCCCACTAGTGATTACATACATTACGACTATTCCGTATGATAAAAGCGCCCCAAACCAGAATGGAATATGGCCTTCCGTAAGTACGTTGAATACGTACGCCATTCCCTTGATTTGCAGAGTTAAGTATTGAATAAATGCCAATACGGCAACGATCCCAACAAGAACCACAAGTAATTTTGAGTCATATCGGTGTCTTAATAAATCGCCCATTGTGAAGTAATTGTTCTTGGCACCAAGCCTAGCGACTTTTGGACCCACTACATACCAGGGTAGGAGACCTAAAGCAGCGTAGGCCAAAATATAGAAGGACGCTGCACCCTTGGAATATGCCCACCCAGGACCACCAAGAAAGGCAAAAGCCGAAAATATAGTTCCACCCATCAAGAACCACATGACAAAGAGCCCTAGNCCTCTGTCGGCCACGGCATATTCAGAAACTGAGAAAAAAGATTTCCCCCGTCCAGCAGCAAGACCAAGGCCAAATGCCAAAACCAAGTATGCTGACATTGATACAATCGCTATAACCCAGGTATCCATCTAATTAGCCCCCCTCTTCTCCTCGCTTAAAAAGAAAGCAACTAGAACAACAAACTCCACACCAATCCAAAAAATCACCCAAATCATGGAAAANGGCATCCCTAACACGCGTGGTTCCACACGGTTGGCTAAGCCAAATATTGGAAAAATCATAACTAACGCAATGAAGACGGCGAAAATTATAAAACAGAGTTTGTTGCGCCCCGTTGGGCTCATGCCTGCGACCTCAACTGGCTGTTTCATAATCTCCCCCTTTAGTCCTTTTTGATTAACAAATGCAGTTGCTATTGATTATCAGAANTAGTCTTCCCCGATTTTCTTAAGGTGTCTCTCAANAANACCAAACCAGCCTCAGCAAAAGCCCACATATTCGCTTCNCGCTCCGAAGANTCATTTTCGATGGTCAGNACCCTCTTCGTTGGGCCAAAAACNGCGAAGCAGCTATGACCTGGATTATCACCATAGGAATTACCACTCGGCCCAGCCGCCCCAGTCTCCGAGAGTCCCCAAGTTGCCTTCAGGCGCATGCACATTGTCTCAGCTAACCAAGCAGCATAGGGCTCAGAAGCCGAACGAAGGCCCGAGAGGGATTTACCTTCGCTAGGCAGAAAAGCTTTGCGAGCTACCCGAGTATAAATAACCCCGCCTCCCAAAAAAAAAGCAGAGGCTCCAGGCACTGCTAGCAAAGAGGCAGAGATCAAACCTCCAGAAGAAGATTCGGCCACGCAAAGCGTTTGTTCCTTATCTACCAATATGGTCGCGATATCGGCCGAGATCTCAGTCAAATTATTGGCCTGCATTATATCCATTGCTCCGCTCAACGAGCCCTAAGAAAAATCCAACTATCAAACATTGTAACCAATGTTATTCTATATGTATTCCCGAATTAGGGAAATAAGGAACTGGGAACTTCTTCAGGAACCAAACTTGTACTCAAAAAATATTCAAAAACTTTCTACTTTGGCCTCTTTGCTCTATCGGTTCTCCCAAGCTAAACTCGGCTGAACCAAATCGCGAAAGGAATATTAGTGGTGGCAATTTATGAACTCCGAACCTACACATTACATCCAGGTAAAATTAATGAAGCAATAGAGCTATACACCAACGTTGGATGGCCTGCGCTAAAACCATTCCAAAAATATCTAGTTGGTTACTTTACTGGCGATATCGGTGCATTAAACCAAATTGTCCACTTGTGGAAATTTGCAGACGATGCTGACCGCCGAGCCATGTGGCAAGAAATATACGCCAATGAGGGGTTCATGGCATTTGCTGCCAAATTTAGACCACTGATTAGGATTCAAGAAAATAAGCTACTACTTGCCTCTCCCTGGGGACCTCATCCCTAGCAAACCTGCAGGAGCAAGCCTTTACTATAGTTCCTGGAGCCCGAGCACACCCCGTTCATAGAAGTCCGCGATCTCTTCTTTTGAATATCCAGCCTCCTGGAGAATAGCATCATTGTCTTGTCCCAGGAACGGCGCCAACTTTTCCACGCTTGCAGGGCTCCGATCAAATCGAGCTGCTGGACGAGGCTGTCGCACGTTACCCAAAATAGGGTGGCTATGCGTTTCAATCATCTTATTTTCTTCGACCTGAGGGTCATCAAGCAAGCTCCAGCGGTCCAAAATTGGAGCACAAGGGACATCTTCTCCCCTCAATCTCTCCAGTATTTCATCGGTTTTCCATTTCAACAGTTCATCTGTGATCATCTGACGTCGTTCTGTTTGNTTTTTTGATCTATCCGCGGGGNTTTTNTACCTNGCGTCGCTAATAAGTTCCTCTCGGCGAAGCGACCGACATAGACCCGCCCACTCCATATCTGATACAGCAGCCGCAGTAATATGGCCATCCTGCGTCTCGAAAACTAAATCTAAACCCATTTGAGCGCGTGCCGGATCAACCTCATGTCCGACATAGTTTAGGCCTGACATCCCCTCAGGCCACAAGTATGCAACCATCGTATCAAGCATGGACAACCGAATGTGTTGCCCTTCCCCCGTCCGCTCCCGGTGCAACAAGGCAGCCGTAATAGCCTGTGCAGCAGTGACCGAAGTTGTTTTGTCTGGAATGATTGTCCGAACCATTTTCGGCTTACCACTATCCTTGTCTCGTTGGATGTCAGCCAGGCCTGATAATGCCTGAATAATCGGATCGTAAACCCTTTGATGGGAATATGGCCCTTTCTCACCAAAACCACTTATTGAGACAAANATAAGATCTGGCCGTATTTCGCGNGCNACCGCCTCGCCTAGGCCCATACGCTCTATCGCTCCGGGGCGAAAGTTTTGAACNAAGACATCAGTGCTAGCCAATAACTTCTTAACCGCATGAACACCCTCGTCCGATTTTAAATTAATCGATAAAGACCGCTTNCTCCGATTACATGAAAGGAAGCCATTGGGCATACCANGGTGTTTAACACCAGCCTTTCGCATATACTCCCCGTCAATAGGTTCAATNTTAATAACGTCCGCACCTTGATCGCCTAACATCATCGTTGCGACAGGGCCAGACACCATGGTAGTCAAATCTAATACTCTAAATCCCGTTAATGGACCGCTCATTAAACAAACCTTTCAACACTAACTGCTACTTGCTTATTCTCAGCATAGTTTCCGGTATTCCATTTGGATATGTAATTTTCAACGCTTTTTGATAACCGTTACGCTCATGTGCGAGGAGTCTGTAGCTCTCCATCTTAGGTGGAATTTGGAGCTGGTAAGCAACCGCCCAATCTAAACACGATGTCAAAAGAATGTCAGCAATAGAGAAACTAGATCCCATAATATAAGGGCCATCGCCAGTCATTTTCTCTGCGGCTGCATTAATTTGCTTATTAAAATACTCCTCCGCCGAGGCGACGGCCTCCGGAGCTTCCCCATAAACTTCTCGTAGGCTATCGTGCCTCCTAATTAAGTATAATGAATGGGCGTCTAACTCAGTCATAACAAAAAAGCACCATTGACTTATGATAGCTTTTATCTCGGGGGTCTTGCCGCCACAAAACCCCTCAGGCAAGGGAAATTTATCAGCCATGTACATAATTATTGCCGCACTTTCGGATATAATGGTTTCTCCACACTTAAAAACTGGAATTTTTTGGACAGGATTTAAGGTGGAAAAGTCCGAACTAAGTGTTTCACCAGATCTCGATGTGATTGGAATAATTTGATAGTCTAAGTCGAGCTCCTCAGCCATCCAGTACACTCGCATACATCGACCTGACTCCACACCCCAAACCATGATTTTATGTTCATTATCGTCGCTCATTGATTACAGCGCTTTCCTTTTTCCAGAAGTTTCATTTTAGCGGGACCGCCATCACATGTTCCTTGTAGGCAGGCCGAGNACACANAGCCTTAAACCAACCTTCCAAATTATCATTAGGTGCTCTCTCTTTTTCTGAGACCAGAGAAAACCAACGCCAAGCCAACGCCCCAATAGAAACCTCTGCTAAAGACATATGCTCCCCGGCAANCCACTTCCTACCCTCTAACCNCTGAGAAANAATTTGCCACAACCTCTCCGCTTTTTGNACGGCCTCGTCGATCTCACTTTTGGGAAACTTATCAGGAGCCCGCGCCCTTCCCCAAAAAATAGTGGTCATGGGTGATAACAATGTGGTCTGCTGCCAATCCATCCAGCGCTCCACTTCGGTCCGAACTTCAACACTCTCCGGATAAAAATCTAACCCACCATATTTTCTAGCCAAGTGTCTTAAAATAACGTTGCTCTCCCATATTACAAAACCATCATCTTCAATTGTTGGAATAACCGCATTGGGATTACGAGCCAGCATATCTGGATCCCGAACACGGCCNAATTCAAGCCCAGCATCCTCCCTCTTAAAATNTAATCCAATCTCTTCACAGAACCATATAACCTTTTGTACATTGTGAGAATTATTTCTTCCCCATATTTGAATCATAATCTAAACCCCGNAGCCAAAGTTATATTTTTACCACTATAGCGATTGTCAGCAACCTGGAAGACTTTTACGAGATAAATAAGTCCCGCCGTAATGAAGGTGTATTCCCTCATCTCTACTTGAAATGACAGGGATAGTCACATAATCAAGGAAATATGCGCTGGATTACTCGTTACTAAGGAAGGAAATTATAATGCATTTCGGTATAATGATGTTCGTTACCGATTANTCAATATCTTCTGCCGAGCTTGCGATAGCTGCGGAAGAGCGCGGGTTTGAGTCTATGTGGATCCCAGAGCACTCCCATATACCAACCTCACGCAAATCTCCCTTCCCCGGGGGAGGCGAACTTCCCCAACCTTACTACGACGTAATGGATCCATTTATAGCTCTTGGCGCTGCTGCCTCGGTTACATCCANAATTCGTTTAGCAACGGGAATNTGTTTGGTAATTCAGCGAGANCCGATCCAGACGGCTAAAGAAGTTTCTACTCTNGATCAAATTTCTGGGGGACGCACAATTTTTGGAGTTGGAGCTGGCTGGAACTTAGAAGAGATGTCTGACCATGGGACTGATCCAAAGACCCGAGGCGACCTCATGAATGAGAGAATNGAGGCGATGAAGGTGATTTGGGAGAATGATAAGGCCGAGTATCACGGAAAATTTGTTGATTTTGATGAAATGATCACCCGACCCAAACCTGTGCAAAAACCATACCCTCCTATTGTGGTGGGCGGGGGTTTCCCGCATGGCGCAAGGCGTGCGATAACTCTTGGCGACGAATGGATGCCAGTAGGGGGTCGGGATGGCGATATTATTGAATTAAGGTCCCGGTTTCGGCAAATGGCGGCCGAAGCCGGACGTGAACCAGATAGCCTTGGGATTAGCGTCTATGGAAGCCCAACGGACNTAGACCAGAGCAAACGGTTTGCCGATAATGGAATAACACGATCCGTGTTCCGGTTACCTTCCAAAAAGGTTGATGAAATATTGCCAATACTCGATGAAGCNGCAANCATCATGCGNGATGTGAATGGATAGNCCACCCTTTTCTCCATTAAAATTTTGTATTNCTAAGCAGACTTTAGCCGTTCCGAAAAACAATAAAANAANCAGACGAGGCNCAAGAGAATCATGAGGTGTGGGATCAACTCAACCGCGTGCACCAAAAGTAGAGAACTTATAGAATGTATTGCTCCTCCATCTCTGGGAATAAAGCNCTCCCGTCATAAGGATGAGCCTCTGCCACTTCTTCATCTAGCTCGACACCTAATCCGGGGGCAGACGGAGGAATGATAAAGCCAGANTCCCATTGAATTGGTTTCTTCAAGATTTTGGCATGAAAGTTATCAAAGCGCTCAATACTTTCCTGTATCAAGAAATTAGGTGAGCAGGCAGAAATTTGTATGTTTGCCGCCGCTTCGACCGGACCACAATACAAGTGAGGAGCGATTTGGACGTAGTGAGCTTCGGCCATACCGGCTATTTTCTTTGCCTCAAGTATGCCTCCAACTCTCCCCAATGCTGGTTGTATGATAGAGGCTGCCTGCTTTGAAAATAAAGCAGCAAACTCATATTTTGTTGCTAGCCGCTCGCCCGTAGCCACCGGGATCTTGGTTGCNCGGGCAACCCTCGCCATTTCATCCATATTTTCTGGTGGCACTGGTTCCTCAAACCACAAAGGATGATAAGGTTCCAGACGTTCCGCCAAACGAATAGCCCCCGCAGCATTTGGCTGGCCATGTGTCCCAATGAGCAGATCACACTGATCCCCAACAGCCTCACGAATATTTTTTACCACCAACTCCGCATTATTTAATGCTCTGAGGGAGAGTTGCCTGGGGTCAAAAGCCGACATAGGCATAATCGGGTCAAATTTTACAGCAGTAAACCCTTGCTCCACGTACTTCTCCGCCCGTTTAGGGGCCTTAACCGCATCACCAAAGACATTGCCTATTTCAATGGGGTCTATCTCATCCGAACCGGCACTTCCAAAGTCATCCGCCTCTGGATAAATGTATGTATAAGACCGCAACTTTTCATGCACCTGACCACCTAACAAATTATAGATAGGCTGGTTTAATGACTTACCAATTATATCCCAACACGCTGTCTCAACTGCGCTCAGCACTCCCATAAGAGCAAAGTCAGGGTGCTGAGCATATGCTCTAGAGTAGACAATGCGCCATAAGCGCTCAATTTGAAATGGATCCGCCCCAACCACGTGCTGTTCAACCACATCGGNGATCATTTGCTCAATTACTTTTGGNTTAAAGGGCACACCATATGCCTCACCTATTCCCTCTATTCCATCATCTGTAATTAGCTTCACAAAAACAAAATAGGGGCCTCCTCGATGTGGCGGCGGATTCCCAACAACAAAAGTTTTTAAATCCTTTATCTTCACAAGCTTCTCCCTTACGCTGCAAATACTAAAATATCAGCCATGAAACACCAACAAACTATATTTCAAAACCTCAACAGGCCGGCGCAGGTGGACAGACGCCAAAAACTAGTTTTTATTTTTCTTACTCCATTCGCAATACTATAGTACAAATACAAGTACAANCCACTATCCTAAAACTAGTAAGGATTTTTTNCCTAATGACCGCAGAAGTAAACCGCCAAATATTGCTTGTTGCTCGTCCTGTAGGAGAGCCTAAGGAAAGTGACTTTGACCTTGTTGAAAAGGCTATTCCTGACCCTGGCCCTAATGAAGTTTTGTGCCGAACAATCTATCTTTCCCTAGACCCCTACATGCGCGGAAGAATGAATGGCGTCAAAACGTATGCCGAACCAGTGCCGCTCGGGGGCATCATGGAAGGCGGCACCGTGAGCCAAGTCCTTGAGTCTAACTACAGCGGACTAAACACCGGCGATATAGTNGTAGCTCGGACAGGATGGCAGGATTACGCCGTTGTCCCAGGACCAGACTTGCGAAAAGTAGATCCTACACTTGCCCCTATCTCAACAGCTGTTGGCGTCCTCGGCATGCCGGGTATGACCGCTTATACAGGCTTGCTAAACATTGGAAAACCTCAAGCTGGAGAAACCTTGGTGGTGGCAGCTGCTTCCGGAGCAGTCGGATCACTTGTTGGCCAAATTGCAAAAATAATGGGCTGTAAAGCTGTGGGCATTGCGGGCTCCAGCGAGAAATGCNCTTATGTCATTAATGAATTAGGATTTGACGCCTGTTTAAACCACCAAGATGCAAACTTTGCTGAACAACTAGCTGATACTTGCCACAATGGTATTGATATTTACTTTGAAAATGTTGGCGGCAAAATATGGCAGTCGGTTATCCCATTACTCAACATGTTTGCACGCGTTCCAGTTTGTGGAATGATCTCACACTACAATGCAACGTCTCTTCCGGAAGGCCCCAACCGACTTCCAGAATTAATGTTTAGGGTGTTAACCCACCGTGTAACCTTGCGAGGTTTTATTGTCCGGGACTATGACGATCAGCTTACCGAGTTTCTCTCGGAAACCTCAAAATGGATAAAGGAAGGGAAAATAAATTACCGCGAGGATATAGTCGACGGCCTAGAGAAGGCCCCCAGCAGCCTAATTGGGCTCCTAAAGGGCAATAATTTTGGGAAACTTTCCATACGGGTCTCTGCCGACCCGACATAAACACCCTCTTTATAGAGAACCTATCTGCTAATCTTTCTCAGGCAGCACGCTCCTGAGAANCGGTTTTCGATAGCCGAGCAAGTATGGCTTCCCTTCCTGTAACCGCATCCTCTATTGATTGAAGTTTAACATGGCCAAACCCGCGTATTTGCTCTGGGATCTCCGCTAGCGCAAGAGCAGCTTCGTAATTATCCTTTGACAGGCTTGCGCACAAACGCTCCATATCAGAAAAATACTGATCCCTTATCTCTCTTTCCGTCCGCCGTTCTTTGGTCCAACCGAAAGGATCCAGTTTAGTCCCACGGAGCCCCTTAAATTTTGCAAGGCCCTTAAAAACATGACGGATCCAGGGCCCAAACTCACTCTTCCGGGGCCTTCCCGTTTTTGGGTCCTTTCTAGCAAACAATGGAGGAGCCAAATGGAAGTGCAGTTTATAATTCCCTTCAAAGGTCTCCTTCACCCGTTCCGAAAAATTATCCACACTGAACAAACGAGCCACTTCGTACTCATCCTTATAAGCCATTAATTTAAAAGCGTACCGGACCACCGCGCGGGAAAAATCATCCCGATTCCACCCCAGCCTTTTGTCTGCTTCTTGCACCTTATTAATAAGCTTTCGATATCTAAGGGCATACTTGGAATCCTGATAATCCTTTAAAAAGGACTCACGTTTGCTTATTTGTTCTGTAATATCTGTCTCAACTACTTTGTTATGGTTTGGGAGCAAGCTAGTCAGACCATCTGGATTAGAGGCAGCAAGCCGGCCCAACCGAAATGCGTGAATATTAAATTCCACCGCGACACCATTTAACTCTATAGCACGCTCCACTGATTCCACCGACAGTGGCAGACCGCCGAGCTGGAGGGCATAACCTATCATGAACGTATTGGCGCCTATGGTATCACCAGTTAACGATAAAGCTATTCGCGTCGCAGCTACGGAACTCACTTGATTAACTCCTGAATGGTCTTGTAATCCTTTCAGCAGCAACCCTCCATCCAAATTCATATTTGGAGTACTCTGAAATTGTGGAGTTGCTGTCAACGTCTCGTTTACTACTACCCGTGTCCTATTAGGATCTATCGTACGGACTGCAACCGGTGCAACAGATGCAACCAAATCACACCCCAACAACAAATCCGCTTCTCCCAGACCAACATCGGCTGAGGACATAGTATCAGGATCCTCGATAATCTTTAGATGACTGTATACAGCCCCATTTTTTTGACTAACGCCCGTCATATCAAAAACTGCAGCACCTTTATTCTCCAAATGGGCCGCCATACCCAGGACAGCACCGATAGTGACTACTCCAGTCCCACCAACACCGGCAATCAGTACACTCCAATCACGATCGACATTTGGAAATTTGGGTGCCGGTATAGCCCGCAAAAGTTCCATGGGCACCTCAGTCATGCCAGCACGTTTTACCCCACCCCCATGCACCGTCACAAATGATGGACAAAAACCTTCCACGCAGGAGTAATCCTTGTTGCAGCTCGACTGATCTATCACCCGCTTCCGGCCAAATTCGGTCTCTAATGGATGGATAGAGACACAATTTGCCTTCGCCGAACAGTCCCCACAACCCTCACAAACTAGTGGATTGATAAATGCTCTTTTCGGCGGATCTGGAAATTCGTTACGTTTCCGACGTCGCCTTTTCTCCGCCGCGCAAGTCTGCTCATAGATTATTATAGTAGTCCCATCTATTTCCCGAAAATTCTTCTGAACAGAATCCAACTCTAAGCGGTGATAAACACCAACATCTGAAGGAATATCTCGGTTACCCTGAAATTGCTCTGGTTGATCCGACACAATAGCCACGCCGGTAACACCCTCGCTCAGCACTTGACGCGCAATTTTTCCAACAGACATATTACCCTCAACAGGCTGACCTCCAGTCATCGCAACTGCATCGTTATAAAGAATCTTGTAGGTAATATTAGCTCCAGATTGAACTGCAGCCCGAATAGCTAAGGAACCGGAGTGCGTGTATGTTCCGTCTCCCAAATTTTGGTAAATGTGGTTTGTATCCGTAAAGGGNGCTAATCCTGCCCATGTCACACCCTCACCCCCCATTTGGCTAATAGAGATAGTGTTTCTATCNCCCATCAGAACCGCCATACCATGACAACCGATACCACCCAGAGCCATGGAGCCTTCCGGCACTTTTGTAGAGGTATTATGAGGGCATCCCGAACAAAAATACGGAGACCTAGCGATACCATTATCTAATGCAGGTAAGTTTCTGTTCACCCGGTTCCGAACGGCATTATGGGCAGATTTAGTAGATTCATCATCTAAACCCAAACTCTCTAGTCTCCGAGCTATTGCTTCAGCAACCATGGTGGCTTCAAGCTGCTGATCGGATGGCAACAGCGGTGCACCAGCCAAATCCTGCTTTCCACAAATGCTGGGACGCCTCTCCTCGGCATACAACAGTGCTTTTGCTTGATCCTCTACAAGTGGACGTTTTTCCTCCACAAACAGCAATTCATCGCACTGCTCTGCAAACTCTTTCAATCCCTCCGGTTCTAATGGCCAAACCATACCGACTTTATACAGGCCGATGCCCATTTCTTTGGCTTTAACCTCATCAAGACCCAGCTGATATAATGCGGCGATACAATCCAAATATGCCTTTCCCGAGGTGACTATCCCCAAGCGCGTTGGACGCGGATGGCCAAAGGCGACCTTGTCAAGGCGGTTAGCCCGCGCATAAGCAAGAACACGCGGAAGCTTATGCCGCACCATACGCACGTCTTGCCCAAGCGGATCGTACTCTGGCCTTATATGTATACCTCCCTCAGGGTTTCCCATCCCTTGCGGTATATTTACTGAGACCCGGTCTGGGTCAATCTCCACTGTAGAGGTTGCGGTGACAGTCTCATTAACACATTTGAATCCCACTACCACAGACGCATATCGCGAAAGAGCGATACCATGAAGTCCGAAATCTATAAATTCTTGAATAGTTGCTGGAAACAGAACTGGGATAGAATTCGCCGCCAATGCCGGATCAGATTGGTGTCCAATTGACGAAGATTTCCCTGGGTGATCATCTCCGAATACCACTAAAACTCCACCCTTTGGGTGGGTTCCATTAAAGTTAATGTGCTTCAGAGGATCACCTGATCTATCGACCCCCGGCCCTTTGCCATACCAAATAGAAAAAACACCATCCACTTTTCGACCAGGAACAAACTCCAATTGCTGAGTTCCCCAGATAGCAGTAGCTGCTAAGTCTTCATTTAACCCCGGCTGAAAAGTTATATTATGTTCTTGCAAATATGATTTAGCCGCCCATAGCGCGTTATCATACCCACCAATCGGAGACCCCCGGTAACCAGAGATAAAACCAGCTGTCTTGAGCCCATTCGCTTCATCTCGCTGCCGTTGCATAATTGGCAATCTAACCAACGCCTGGGTTCCAGAAATAAATACCCTTCCCTTATCTAGCTGGTACTTATCATCCAAGGTAACACTGCGTAGACTACTACCGTCCATTAGAAACTCCCTCATTTCCGCCTGGTCCAGATTCAATGCTCAAGAGCTAAAACTTGCCTCTGGAGAATGTAACCCTCTCTGAGACGCGCCGCAAACTAATATAATATCCACTTCGCAAAACTAATTGCAATTGGTCGATTTGACCCTAAGATATTGAATTTAGAGAAGAAATAAGTTTAAATTAAGTGTAGAAAAATTTTGAACCTGAGGAAATTTTTGGGAAAATTACCTACTAAATCATGATATAAAGAAAAATAAGTTCATTTGTTGCCTCGGTCTATTCAAATCTTGCTCGCCGAAAATGCAGTAGCGTAGTTCTTATTATTTGTTGGAAAGTTAAAATTGAGTACTAAATGCAATGCAGCAACTGTAATACTGCAAATGACCCCGAACGCAATTTTTGCCGAAGCTGTGGGGCTGGGCTCAAAACCAATTGCGATTCTTGTGGCTTCACCAATGACGTTGGCGATTCGTTCTGTGGTGGATGCGGTGTCTCTCTGTTGGGCCATACAGTACCTGAGGATCCGGCCCAAGACCTAGAACAGGACCTTCGACGGGTTACNATTTGGTTTTGCGATATTTCAGGCTTTACAAAGCTCTCGGAAGATCATGACCCAGAAACCATCCACGCGCTCCTTAACCAATTTTACGAGGGGGTGGACGGTATCGTTCACTCATTCGGAGGGACGATTGACAAACATATAGGCGACAACGTTATGGCGCTATTTGGCGCCCCAATAGCTCACGAAAATGACCCCGAAAGGGCAGTTTCCGCGGCGTTTTCTGTACATGACTGGATGAAAGACTTGAGCACCTCTATGGGAATCGAGGTAAGAACCCATATTGGGATCGCCGCAGGTCGTGTAGTTGCAGGTGGAACAGGCAGCACTCATCACAAATCTTATACAGTGGTTGGTGACTCGGTTAATCTCGCATCACGGTTAGAGTCTCTGGCTGAGGCCGGCGAAACCATTATTTCCGAGGAAATCCGCCGCGAACTAGGTGATACAGTTCCCGCAGTTGCAATGGGAACCCAAAACATCCGCGGGTTGTCTGAACCCGTCAAGACGTGGCGNGTAATGGCTGAAACCAAATATAACACCTATGAGAGCTCTACTGAGGGCATCTTTGTAGGAAGAAAGAAAGAATTGTCAGTATTTCAGACTACCCTGAATGCACTGCAATCAAATGACCATGGAACCACCTTCTACATAAGAGGACAAGCTGGGATCGGAAAATCTAGGTTACTAGAGAAATTTATAACAATTGGAAAAGAACATGGATTCCCTTCCCGTACAGTTCGTAATCTAAATTTTGGCATGGGCAATGACCGCTCTATCCTAAAATTATTTTTATCGAATTTGATCGGCTTTGAACTTAGTGACCCCCAAATTAAACAAACGGAACTAATCCAAAGATTTGCTGCAAGGCATTTGAGAGAGCAAAAAGACATCGCGATACTGCTCGACATCTTCGAAATGGAACAACCTCTGGGGAACAGAGTTATTTTAGACGCAATGAGTTCATTCTCACGCCACAACGAAAAAATAAGATTTGCAAGCCGAACACTTGGACACCTCGCCAGCCACTCACCGCAAATATGTGGGTTTGAGGATTTGCATTTCGCCGATAAGACAGCAGTCTCTCTACTTCAAAATCTCATAAAAGAGACCATAAATTCCAGAATTATACTTCTTGTGACATCTCGGGAAGACCCTGAAACGGTTACAGGTAACTTTTGGGCCGAAGCAGAAAAAAATGAGCGGACTTGTATTCTTGATATAGAGCCATTCACATTTGAGGAAGCCTATACCGTGGGGCTCGGTGTTTTCCCTGAGAATAATAATCTATTGAGTAAGTGCATAGAACGTGCTGAAGGTAACCCTCTTTTCTTAGATCAACTGCTTCGCAACGCAGCGGATACCGAAAAGACCGAAGACCTCCCCGGCACAATAGAAACGATGATGATTGCACGCGTTGACCGTCTGCCTCTTGCCGAAAGACAATTCCTTAAGGCGGCTTCCATTTATGGACAATGGTTCACTCTGGAAATGGTTAGCNACATCACTAAAGTTTCTAATTGTTTATTTTCCGCGGCACTTACTGCTCACATTATTCGTTCAGAAAATGGTGGGTTTATTTTCACTCACTCGCTGATGAGAGAAGCCGTCTATAACTCCCATCTCTCTAGCCAAAAGAAAGAGCTTCATATAAGGGCATCTCACTGGTATCAAGGTAGAGATACAATATTAATAGCTCAGCACCTAGATCTTGGCCGGAGCCCAAAAGCAGCAAGCAGTTACCTCGAAGCAGCTTACGACTGCGAACAGCGTTTCCAATTTGCACGAGGGTTACCACTCATAGAAAGGGCCCTAGAACTCACAACCCAAAACATAGAAAGATACCAACTGACCTGTCTACAAGCGAGCATGACACGAGAGATTGGGAAGGCCGACCGCGCAAGAGAGCTGTACAAGACGGCGCTAACAATGATNGAAGATGAAACTCTCAGGTGCCAGGCCCTTATTGGAATGGCCTCTTGTAACAGATGGATGGGGCGAGGAGAAGAAAGCGCGACAATACTTCACGAAACCGAACAGACAGCTCTTTCGAAAAAGGAATACAACCTTCTAAGCCAGGTCGGTTATTACAGAGGCAGCCACCTTTTCACGAAGAACGAGTTGGATAAAGCAATTGAGTCGTATGAAAACGGCCTAGAAAGCGCAAAAAAGTGTGGCGATAAAGCATGGATTGCTCGTAATCTAAGCGGGCTAGCAGATTGCTACTATGCCGGGCTTCAAATGTCTAAGGCGCTTTCAGCATTCCGCGATTGTATTAATATTTCTCACCAAGAAGGGCTAGGACGGATTGAGGTACCTAATAAATACATGACCGGCCTCACTCGCAGATACCTTAACGAGATGAAATCTGGATTAGAAGACATACTAACTGCTCAAAAACTAGCTAAAGACGTCGGCCACCACCGCTGCGAAATGTATTCGACGAATTTTGCCGCTGAATTTCTTCTGGAAATGGGAGAACTCGATGAAGCCTTAAATGCTTCCAATAGAGCTGTAGAGCTTACATTTATGACCCAAAATGAACGCTTCCGCGCCTATGCAATGAACCAGAAAGCCCGTTGCCTAATGGAACTAGGAAACGCAAAAGAAGCTTTGGAATTACTTGATGAGGCTATAAAAATTAGTCGCAAGGTAGGCATGCCGTTTGTAGGGCCCCGCCTACTCGGAACACTAGCTGTCTGCACGGATGATAAATTCACCCGGAAGGATGCTTTAACCGAGGGATTTGACATACTCCGCGACGGCTGCCACGCNCACAACCAACTATGGTTTTTGAGGGATGCCATAGAGGCCTCATTGCACACAAACGACAGCACCGCGGTACTACAGTATGCGAACCATCTGGAACTAATTACCACCAGGGAACCTCTAGCCTGGGCGACCTACTTCATTGAACGGGCGCGCGCCATAATTGGTTCTCGAACCGAACCAACGAATTCCGACAATATAAAGGAACTTGTTCGCCTTGAAAATATTGCAAAAAAAGTAGGGTTCGCTAACACCANTATGCATTAGGACTGCACCCAGACAAATATTCGCGTTATCATAAGGAAAACCAGCACTAAGGTGTGAGACAATGAATCCAACTATTTCTATGGATCTCTTATGGATTTTAATTTGCGCCATTTTGGTTTTAATGATGCAAGCTGGGTTCATGTGTGTCGAAGCCGGAGCCACACGAAACAAAAATAATATTAATACAGCGCTAAAAAATATCTGTGATTTTGGTATTTGCATGTTGGTATTTTGGACATGCGGTTACGGACTGATGTTTGGTTCGTCAATCTCAGGCTATGCCGGCTTTTCCCATTTTCTCTTCGTCCCACAGCACCCTGAAGAAGGTGCGTGGTTCATCTACCAAGCTGCATTTTGTGGCGCTGCTATAACCATAGTCTCCGGCGCAGTTGCTGAGAGATTAAAGTTTTCAATGTATCTACTCATCGCCGTGGTTGGTGCAACTTTAGTGTACCCCTTGATCGGACACTGGGTTTGGAATGAGCATGGCTGGCTTGCCAGTATGGGCTTTGTTGACTTTGCAGGATCCACCGTAGTTCACAGCTTAGGCGGCACAATCGCTCTAGCAGCTATCATTATACTTGGACCGCGCACGGGTCGTTTTCGGGAAGATGGAACCGTGCGAGAATTCAATGGAAGNAATGTACCTCTTTCATTACTTGGAACCCTTTTACTCTTTTTTGGCTGGTTCGGTTTTAATGGCGGTAGTGCGGGTGCCTTTGATGAAAATGTACCCTCAATTCTGATAAATACCTTATTAGGAGGAGCCTCAGGTTTAGTAACAACTATTGTACTTTGTTACAGTATCTACCGTAGGCCGTACGTAATGAGAATTATGAATGGGCTTCTGGGCGGTCTTGTGTCTGTAACAGCATGTTGCCATGCGGTCACCCCCTTTGAAGCTGTTATCATTGGGAGCATGGGAGGTGTAGTCGTACTGTTTGCTGACCTCCTATTACAACGCTTTTACCTTGATGACGCTGTGGGAGTAATACCCGTACATTTAGCAGCCGGTATTTGGGGAACTATAGCTGTTGGGATTTTTGGTGAGCCCAGTATACTTGGCACCTCTTTGCTAGGTGATCAACAAGTAGCAATACAACTGGTGGGCGTTTTCGCTTGCTGCAGTGTTGTCTTTATAATTTCTTTCATCTTTATTTACGGAGCAGATCGATTATGGGGAATTAGGGTCAGTAGAGCTGCTGAAGAAGCTGGACTGAACGTAGCTGAACACAGGGCTAACGACGATGTGGAAGAATTGTTGGCCGTAATGCAGAAACAAGCGGACTCTAGGGACCTTTCTATCCGNGCGGCCCAAGAACCTTTTACTCAGGCGGGACAAATCGGAGTCCACTATAATAATCTAGTGTGGAATCTGGAAGAATCAGCGCAAGAGACTGAGTCCGTCTTACAAAGAGTACTCCCAGCGGGCGTAGCTGAACGCCTAAAACAGGGATCCGAAATCCATGATACCTATGAGGAAGTATCAGTTATTTTTATTGATTTGGTAGGTTTTACCAACTTGGCAAATACACTAGTGGCTCGGCGGGTCGTCTCACTACTGAACGATATCTTTGGTAGATTTGATAAAAGGGCGGCAACCCTTACTGTTGAGAAAATAAAAACGATAGGTGACAGCTACATGGCGGTTGCCGGTCTCCGTAAGAGCGACCCTCGTCATGCGGAAAATGCTGTGAGAATGGCGCTCGCTACAATTGAGGAAATAAGGGATTTTAACCAGATCAATAAATTTGATTTAAATGTGCGCGTGGGAGTGCACAGCGGTCCGGTTATAGGTGGTGTTATCGGCGAGTCACGTTTTATGTACGATATGTGGGGNGATACAGTGAACGTTGCTAGTCGAATGGAGTCCCTTGGACTACCCGGCAAAGTACAGATTTCAGAAACGACCTACGATTTGGTAAAGCTTGTGAAGGACCTGAAATATCACCCACGGGGAAAGATAGAGGTAAAAGGAAAAGGGAAAATGAGCACATGGTTGTTAGACCTTGAAGAAAAACCCCAAGCCCAATAAAAATAGTGAGATCTGATAGTGCAGAAGTTTGGTATTGGACAACCGCTTAAACGAAAAGAAGATGTTCGCTTCCTTACCGGTACCGGAAAGTATTTAGATGATTTATCTTTCACCGGTCAAGCGCACGCAAAATTTTTACGTTCCCCCCACGCCCATGCTCGGGTAACTAATGTTGACACAGAAAAAGCAAAAATAGCACCCGGCATCATAGCCGTGTATTGCGCTGAAGATATTCTTGATGCTGGTCTACGCCATCTCCCAATCTCGTTCATGCCTGAAAATGCACCGCCTGGATATATGCCTGACTTCCCCCTACTGGCAACATCCAAGGTCCGGTATGTCGGCGAGGCTATAGCCATGGTTGTCGCTGATTCAGAGGCCCAGGCAGTTCTGGCCTGCGAACTCATACAAGTCACGTATGCCCCCCTGCCATCCTCCGTCGAACTAACCAAAGCCGCAAGTGAAGGGGCCCCTGAATTGTGGCCAGAGGAAGCCCCTCTTAACACAAGCTTTCTCTGGGAAACCGGAGATATCGAGGAAGTAACTGCCGCATTTCAGAAAGCTGAGCATTTGGTAGAAATTGATGTCATCAATAACCGCGTCGCAAATGCGTCAATAGAATGCAGGGGCGCAATCGGAATTCATGATGAAGAAAAAAATCTAAGCACATTGTACACGGCCTCACAAATGCCCCACCCTTTGAGAGAGGATCTCGCAAAAATTTTCGATGAACCTGAAAAAAATTTTCGAGTTGTAATCGACGACGTAGGTGGAGGCTTTGGCTCAAAAAATTCGATTTATGGAGAACAGGCTCTCGTCATCTGGGCAGCCCGAATGCTCGGTAAGCCAGTAAAATGGGTTGGTGAACGAAATGAAGCCTTCATTTCTGACTACTATGGTCGCGACAATGCCACTCATGCAACACTGGCATTAGATAAAGATGGCAAGTTCCTAGCTCTCTCAGTGGACGAGATGGCAAATCTTGGCGCATATTTATCAGGACGCGGCGCTATGTCACCGGTTAACAACCAACCTGCTCTTGCCGGCACATATACTACCCCGGCCATCCATGTTCGGGTCCGAGGAATGTTTACCAACACTGTTCCTACCGATGTATATAGAGGGGCGGGGCGTCCTGAAGCCGTGTATCTACTGGAACGTCTTATTGATAAAGCTGCTGATCAACTCCATATGGACCGCATCGACCTCAGACGCAGAAATATTATTGATCCAGATTGCTTCCCCTACAAAACGCCGCTGGGTCTAATATACGACAGTGGGCTTTTTGAAAAGAACCTAAATTTAGGGCTTTCTGAAATGGATTGGGAGAACTTTGAGGGCCGTCGAAACGAAGCTGAGAAACGAGGAAAAAGACTGGGAATTGGACTGGCCAACTATGTGGAAAGATGCGGACATGGAGTGTCTCAAGACGTAGATATGAAGGTCTCCAAAAATGGGGAAGTGACGGTTCTCATTGGAACAATGTCGAATGGACAAGGGCATGAAACAGCTTATGCGCAGATTGTTAACGAACTCCTACGAGTTGATCCAGAGAACGTTCGTGTGGTTCAGGGTGATACGGAACTAATAACGAATGGTTCAGGAACAGGCGGGTCTTGGTCTATACCGGTTGGTGGTGCAGCAATCTCCATTGCGGCAGAAGAAATTATCAAAAAGGGCAAACAGCTGGCAGGACACCTCTTGGAGGCAGCAGAGATTGATATAGAATTTAGAGNTGGATTATTCACTGTTGCTGGGACTGATCGATCCATTTCGTGGAACACTCTCGCCTCCAAGGCTTTTAATCGGTCCCTTTTGCCCCAAGGGATGTCGCCGGGACTTGAGGGAACAGGAGAATTTGTACCCACCAATCATACTTTCCCCAATGGCTGCCACCTGTGCGAGGTAGAAGTGGATCCCGACACCGGCTCGTTTTCAATTACGAGATACTTAGTAGTCCACGATTTTGGTGTAGTGCTAAACCCCCTCCTTTTGGAGGGCCAAGTTCATGGTGGTGTTGCCCAAGGTATCGGTCAAGCTGCCTTTGAGTGCACCCATTACGACGACCACGGTCAATTGAACTCAAGTTCATTTCTCGACTACAATATCCCTCGTGCTGACCAACTGCCCCCGATCGAATTTATTAGTAACCCTAGTCCTTGCCCAACAAATCCCTTAGGCTTTAAAGGCTGCGGGGAAGCGGGAGCTGCAGGCGCACCTCCTGCAGTAGTGAATGCTCTCGTCGATGCGGTTAAGGCCTTTGGGATCGATCATATCGATATGCCCTTGACACCTGAAAAAGTATGGCNCTCCATCAATAGTGCTAAAAATCAAATAGAGAGGTAGCTATCTTACTTGGCAAATTTGCATTCCCTACCCCCTAACATTTTTTTACCTTGGCACCAGAAATAGGAGTTTAAAAATGGAACTAGCAGACAGGGTGATAGTTATCACTGGCGGCAGTGGCGGGATAGGAAAAGCAATGGCTCAGGCATTTTTATCAGAAGGAGCCAGCAAAATTGTATTGGCAGATCTAGATGAGGAAGCAGTTAATCAGGCTGCTACTGACTTAGGTGCTGACGCCCGGGTCTGTGATGTCACGAAGGAGGAAGAGGTTCAATCTCTGGTGGATAACGTACTGGAACAATATCAAAGGATCGATCTTTTTTGTTCCAATGCTGGGGCCCTAGCCACAGCTGTTGGAGTATTAACAGACGCCGACAATGAAAGCTGGCAAGATCAATGGAACCTCAACGTTATGGCCCATCTTTACGCCGCCCGGGCTGTCCTGCCATCAATGCTCGCTCGTAAAGAAGGCTATTTGTTGAACACTGCCTCCGCCGCGGGCCTTCTGGCTGCCATGGAAAGCGGCCCATACACCGTGACCAAAGCCGCCGCCATAAAGCTGGCTGAATTTTTAGCCATCACTCATGCCGATGATGGAATTAAAGTTTCAGTATTGTGTCCTCAGGGCGTTAATACAGCCATGGCACCCAAGACCCTTGGCAGCGGCCAGACCGATGGAATCCTAGAACCCCACGAGCTTGCTGAAACAGTGGTAGCAGCAATTAAGGACGAGCGATTTCACGTTCTGCCACATCCTGAAGTGGAAAATTACGTCCGCCGAAAAGGGGATGATATCGACCGATGGCTAGCCGGGATGCGCCGATTACGACGAAGTTACACCTGATGAAGGTCTTTCTGAGTAGGGCAAGCCAAGGGCAGTAAGCCCCTCACTCAACTTGGGTCTCCCCCGCAGGTGGTTTTACCAAGCAAGACACAAAGCTTTCTGACTATCTTCACCGCCTATTCAAGTACGCCATTAGTCCAGCCAAGCATTCCCTGAAGTCTCCTTACAAACCCGTCTGACAGTCAGGTTCGCCACCGGCCGCAAGTGCTGCGATCGATTCCCAAATGCCTAATTTTTGTACATTTTATTTTTATTAAAATATTTATTGATGGTTTTATAGGCATTTAATATTGCCCCTAACTACTTTTTGGTTTATACAAGCGGTAACATCCCACCACTTAAGGACAAAAAAATGCTGTATCCTTTATCCGCTCGTCGTATTTTGGCAATAATGGCTGTATTCATAGGAATCTCCGGCGCTCCCTATGTTGAGGCGACCGCAGGCGAAACTATTAAAATTGGTGTCCTACATTCCCTCTCAGGGACAATGGCTATAAGCGAGACCACCCTAAAAGATACTATTTTGATGCTTGTCGACGAATTGAATGACAACGGGGGCCTGCTCGGCAAGAGTGTTGAGGCAGTAGTCGTCGATCCTGCCTCAGACTGGCCCCTTTTTGCGGAAAAGGCTCGTGAACTCCTGACAGTTCATGATGTTGATGTGATCTTTGGCAACTGGACATCAGTTTCACGGAAATCTGTGCTCCCTGTTATCGAAGAACTAAACGGCCTATTGTTCTATCCGGTTCAATATGAGGGAGAAGAAAGCTCCAGAAACGTCTTCTATACGGGAGCTGCACCCAACCAGCAGGCGATCCCAGCTACAAACTATTACTTAGACGAACTTGGTGTGGAAAAATTTGCCCTGTTAGGGACTGACTATGTATATCCCCGGACGACTAATAAAATTCTTGAGCAATACTTAAAGGATAAGGGTATACCGGCGTCTGACATTTTCGTTAATTACACCCCGTTTGGCCATTCGGACTGGTCAAAAATTGTAGCCGATGTGGTTGCATTAGGTGCCCAAGGTAAAAAGGTTGGGGTGATTTCCACAATTAACGGCGATGCTAACNTCGGTTTTTACAAGGAGTTGGCAGCGGCCGGTGTCTCCGCTGATGATATCCCTGTAATCGCCTTTTCAGTCGGTGAAGAAGAACTTTCTGGGCTGGATACGACGAACCTAGTAGGTCACCTTGCTGCTTGGAATTACTTTCAGTCAGCGGATACGGAGTCTAATACTGAGTTTATAGCAGCATGGAAAAGTCGGATGGGTAAAGACCGTGTTACCAATGATCCAATGGAAGCCCACTACATAGGCTTTAACATGTGGGTTCAAGCTGTAAATACCGCCAGGACCACTGACGTCAATAAAGTTCGAGATGCAATGTACGGCCAAACCTTCCCAAATCTTACCGGAGGTATTGCTGAAATGCTCTCAAATCATCATCTTTCTAAACCAGTGCTAATAGGAGAAATTCAGGATAACGGGCAATTCGACATCATTAGCCAAACAGAAGAAGTACCCGGAGATGCCTGGACGGATTACCTACCTGAATCCTCGATCCTAATATCAGACTGGAAAAACTTAGGATGCGGAATGTACAACACGGAAACAAAATCCTGTGTCCAGATTAAATCCATATACTAGTACTCCTAAGTCTGAGGGACTAAATCCCTTGCTCTTGCTCCCTCTAGCCTGAAAGAGAGTGGCGGAAGCATTGCAAACAATGATTCCGCCCATTTTTTAATAGATGATCCGTATTTTTCAAATCCTCTTAATTATGGGCTTATCAGAAGGATTGCTGACACCAGCATGGTCCTCTGAAGACTTCGAAGATTTGTTAAATCGTAACGCAGCCCTAATTCAGAAAAGTTCATCTAAAACCATTGATCCCGTCCTCGATGAGATTCAAGCATACGGAGGTGAAGACGCAGCTCGGTTCTTAGAGCTTTGGAAAAAAAAGAAATTATTTGTTCTTAAGGAGACACAAGAGCTTGTGGTGGCCTCGCCTGCAGGTAAAGACCAGGACGGCAAGAATCTTTTGGCAATAAGTGGGTTCATAAATCGCAATGACTTGGGAATTGTGCGGGCCAAGGCGGCAAAACAAATCAAGCCCAACAGTGGTGTCCGAGCAAAAATTGCCAGTGCATTAGCCCCTTTTCAACTAGAAAGTAATGATCCAGCTATCCGAAGCATGGCTCTCGATACAATCTATAGGAGCATCCATCCTTTACATTTAAGACCTCTGCAACGAGCAATTTCTTTGGAAAATGATTCTGTCCTGAAAGAAAGAATGGAAAAAGCATATGTCTATGGAACCATTACGCACGGCACTGATATACCAAAAATTGTTGACTCGATATACAGCCTCTCCGGCGATTTATCTTTGGAAACCCGAGCAATACTGAACCCATTACTGAAGAGCCAAATCCAAATTGCCAAAACTATACCAACAACNGGAAATATAGCCCGGGTAATAATACCTGATATTTCTGTAAGACCTTCTGAAGGAACGCGCGTTACCCCCTTCACCATTGCGGAGGACGAAGTCGAGCTCTCCCTGGATGCTGCATACCAATTGCTCATAGACCGAGGGCTCGTCCCTATATTCGTCAATAATGAACAACGCGATCAAGTCCTCGCGGCACATATTGACTCTGGCTCCATTGGGACCTTTGAAGTCTCTTCACTGGACACCGATGCTGCCCGCAATCAAGCGTATGATTATCTTGTTCAAACAAAGAACCTTCCACCCCGAATGGATGAACAGCATAAGGAAAGAACTATATCGGAATATGTTTTCTTCGCTAAATATGATCGGCCCCAAGCTATAACCGACGCAGCCCATGAGGTTCTTGTTGCAATCCAAAAAAAAGTTATGTTTTTTACGCTGCTGGATCTTGTGCTAGATGGATTGAGCCTTGCATCAATTTATTTTTTGGCAGCCATTGGACTCGCGATTACTTTTGGAGTGATGCGTGTAATCAATATGGCGCACGGAGAATTTATTATGATGGGAGCGTATACTGGTTACGTAATCNAATTAATNATCCCCAGCTATACCTTATCAATAATAGTTGCCCTTCCTGTCGCTTTTATCCTTACTTTTGTGGCTGGAGTGCTGATGGAGAGACTAGTAATTCGCCATCTGTATAAGAGACCACTCGAAACTTTATTGGCAACTTTTGGGATCAGCATCGCTCTTCAACAAATTGCCAAAAATATTTTTGGCACCCAAGCCCGTCCCCTAACCTCACCTGAGTGGCTAGACGGCGCAATGGTTATTAACGATGTGCTGGCTATAAGTAATATCCGTATCGCTATTTTTCTGCTCAGCCTCATTTTTTTGGCAGTTCTTCTATATGTAATGACCCGCACCAGATTTGGCCTTGAAACACGCNCCGTTACCCAAAATCCTATAATGGCCTCCAGCATGGGCATTAATACTGATAAAATAAATATGCTGACCTTTGGCTTCGGGTCAGGCATTGCAGGAATAGCTGGGGTGGCAATTGGGCTTTTTTCAAAAGTTACTTCAGAACTGGGATCGGATTACATTGTTCAAAGCTTTATGACAGTTGTGGTCGGTGGTGTCGGAAATATTTGGGGAACCCTGGCTGGAGCNGCCATGATTGGCTCACTGCAGAAAGGAATTGAATGGTTTAATCCATCAAATACACTTGCNGCCCAAACNTATATGATAATTTTCATCATACTCTTCATTCAATTCCGACCTAAAGGNATTGTTGCCCTAAAGGGCCGAGCAGCAGATGANTAANTTAATCAAACATACAATCATTGTTCAGTATCTACTNCGNCACCCNTCTATCCTTATTTTTNTCGGGCTNCTNTCCTTATTTACANTANCCATTGTCNTGCTGAGCGAGGGACTTGGNNTNGGCCTAGTACCAACAAGCTTTATCAAAACGTTGGGGAAAACCTTATGCCTCTGCATGGTTGCGATAGCAATGGATTTGGTTTGGGGCTTCTGCGGAATTCTTTCACTCGGACATTTTGCCTTCTTCGCACTCGGTGGTTACATGATTGGAATGTGGTTGATGTTTGCTCGGACTAAAATAATTGTTCTTCAGGCTGCACAAAATTCCCCCCTCCCAATGAGCCTAGACGAGATCAATGATGCGGTTGGAATTCAGATATTTGGAGTCGTAGGAGGAGCAGAAATTCCAGTCATCTGGACATTTGCAGATAGCTTTTGGATACAGGTTGGCTTAGTTTTTCTTATCCCTGGTCTGCTCGCCTTTATTTTTGGGTGGTTTGCTTTCCGATCACGGGTAAACGGGGTCTATCTCTCAATTCTCACGCAAGCGATGACCCTCGCGCTTTCACTTTACCTTTTTCAGAATGACAGCGGTCTGCGGGGAAACAACGGCCTTTCCGGACTACAAAATATTCCGGGCCTGGATGACACACCTCAAGCTATAGTTTCAATTTGGTTTTTTATTGCGAGTGCGATCACATTGGGAGTGCTGTACATAGTTGCCCACTCGATCGTGCGCAGTAAACTTGGCAATATACTGACAGGTATAAGGGACAATGAAGATCGAGTTCGATTTCTTGGCTATAATGTCGAAAGCTACAAATTGTTTATATTTGTTTTGACCGCATGCATTGCAGCATTGGCAGGCGCCCTATATTACCCTCAGGCCGGGATTATTAATCCAGCCGAACTAGCCCCTGTCGCTTCAATATACCTTGCAGTGTGGGTTGCGATTGGGGGACGCGGCAGGCTCTATGGTGCTGTCGTTGGAGCTGCCTTTGTATCACTACTATCCAGCTATTTTACAGGAGGTCATGCCCCCGATCTTGCCTTAGGCCTAGGAACATTGCGTTGGACAGAATGGTGGCTTGTCCTTCTAGGCCTGAGTTTTGTTGTCGTGACACTATACGCACCTAAAGGAATGAGTGGTTTAGTCGATCGTTTTGTCATAAGGGGAAACAAATAATGTCCCAGCTGCTCCACGTAGACAATATTTCGGTATCATTCGATGGCTTCAAAGCAATTAACAGCCTGAGCTTTGATATCGGCTCATCGGAGCTGAGGGCAATTATAGGACCAAACGGGGCAGGGAAAACTACATTTATGGATATCGTCACGGGAAAAACCAGACCTGACTCGGGCGACGTTTTTTGGGGCCCAAAAAGTCACTCTCTTCTGAGAAAATCTGAGGCAGAGATAGCTCAGCTAGGCATCGGACGTAAATTTCAGAAACCAACCATTTTTGAAGCCCAAACTGTTTATGAAAACCTTCTAATGGCGTTAGCGAAGCCACGAGGGCCGCTCTCCGTCCTTTTTTACAGACGGAATGAAGCAGATAATAAGAAGATCAATACTCTGGCTAAACAAATAAAGTTGGATGACCATCTTGACCAATTATCGGGCCAGCTTAGCCACGGCCAGAAGCAGTGGTTGGAAATCGGGATACTGCTAGCCCAGGAGCCTCAGCTACTTCTTATCGATGAGCCTGCCGCCGGAATGACATCGTCCGAAAGAGCTGTGACAATAACATTATTGCAAGAGTTATCACAAACACGGTCAGTCGTAGTTGTAGAACATGATATGGAGTTCATACGCCAGTTGAACTGTAGGATAACGGTTCTACATGAAGGATCCGTCTTAGCAGAGGGCCAGATGGATTTTGTAACACAAAATCAGGACGTTATTGATGTTTATCTTGGAAGGTAGTCATGCTTGCTACAGAAGACCTAACGCTACACTATGGTTTATCTAAAATTCTCCATGGTATCTCTATACAGGCTAGGCTAGGGAAGATTACCTGTGTAATGGGATCTAATGGCGTAGGAAAAACCTCTTTGCTAAGGGTACTTTCAGGCACGCATCCAAGCAGCGGCGGTCGTTATCTCCTCGACGGTTCTGATGTAACCAACAAGCGTCCCGATACACTCGCAAAAGCAGGTGTTGCCTACGTACCGCAGGGAAGGTTTATATTTCCTCTGCTTACGGTGCGTGAAAATATTGAGACTGGGTTCGCCTGTCTCCCGCGTGAGGATCATTTTATTTCCGAGGAGATCTTTGAGTTATTTCCTGCACTGCGGACCATGATGGATCGGAGAGGAGGTGATCTTTCCGGTGGACAACAACAACAATTGGCTATCGCCAGGGCACTTATTACCAAGCCCAAACTCCTTCTTCTTGACGAACCGACTGAAGGTATCCAACCCAATATTATTACTCATATAGGTGAGGTAATCGCCCATATTCGCCAACAAAAACAGATGTCTATTATTTTAGTGGAACAGTATTTTGATTTCGCATTCGGTTTGGCCGACCACATTTATGCCATGACCCGTGGGAAAATCGTTTATGACTGTCCCAAGACAAAAGCAGATAAAGCACAATTACGGGAGTCGGTCGGAGTTTAAATTCGGTTGGCTTGCTCAGAAAAATAGGTCTTACCTATGAATGGTTCCAGTATTCAACAGCCCCTTCAACGCGCAACAGGCCATATAAAACTATCTGTAAGGAAAAATAGGCTGGATCGCCTGTACCAATCGGGATCGGCTAAACTACTGATGCCACGGACCCACAGTGACGTCAGAGAAGCCGTTCTGATTAATACTGCGGGAGGAATGACAGGGGGTGATAAATACAGGAATGAGTTAACAATAAAAGGAAGCCAACTCACTGTGACCAGCCAGACTGCGGAGCGTATCTACAAAAGCAAACGGAACCCAGCAGAAGTTTCTACCCTATTAAATGTGAGTGAACGGTCCGTCATGCATTGGTTACCACAGGAAACTATCTTTTTTAACAACGCCCGACTGAGCCGGAATATTGAACTACATATGTCTTCAGATAGCGAATGCTTAATATCTGAATCCATTGTTTTGGGCAGGCATGCGATGGGAGAAAGTCTGTCTGACTGCAGTATAACGGATAATTGGCGTATATACCGAGACGACGAGCTGATACACGCAGAAGCACTGCGAATCAAGGAAGATGTGCCGAGCATTCTGCATTCCGCTGCAGGTTTAGGAGGGGCCCGAATAGTGACAACTATCCTATATTTAGGCTCAAAAACTGAGCAATTGGCGGAGCGACTGGACCGCACATTAAATCATTATCCATCAAACTTAGGTATTTCCTGCTGGAATGGTAAATTAATCGTGCGCCTTGCAGCGCAGGAAGTTTCCACTGGTAAGAAGGATACCGTGGCGCTCTTATGGAAACTCCGTCAACGAGATATACCACGCGTCTGGCAGACATAAAAAGACTAGAGGGTTATAAAGATGAAACTCACACCGAGAGAAAAAGATAAATTAATGCTTTCGTTGGCCGCCATGGTGGCACGTGACAGAAAAGCACGTGGCGTTAAACTAAACTACCCAGAGACGATCGCTCTGATAACTGATTTTGTAGTTGAAGGTGCGAGAGAAG
>PBWV01000016.1 GCA_002728255.1 Rhodospirillaceae bacterium
AAGTTTGACGAGGCAACGATAGATTCTTTAACTTCTTACGTCCTTAGTATCCAGGTATCCGATACCCTCCCCCTACCTACTCCGGAGATAAGTCAGACAAAGCTTATAGATCCAGAATTGCAGGGCCGCATAAAAGAAGGCAAACGCACTTTTATTGTCCACTGCTGGCAGTGCCACGGAGATGGAGGGAGAGGAATGATGGGACCAAACCTCACAGATGAATTTACACTACATGGCGAGACATATGACGACATTTTGCGAGTAATAACAAACGGCGTCCCTGCCATGCAAATGCCTACATGGAGCCAAAGACTATCAGAAAAACGGATACGGGAGGTTGCTGAGTATGTATTTACATTAAAAGGAAGCCGGCCCAGTGGCGTAAAGCCTAAAGACACCCCTCAGGATATCCTGAGCGATATAATTAAAGTTAGCACCGTTTCTCAGGTTAGCAACAAGCTTCCTGCGCACAGTATATTCCGATTACATTGCGCACAGTGTCATGGAGTATCAGGGACCGGTGGAATCGGGCCAAACCTCACCGACTCGACCACAATCCATGGTAATGAAACACACCAAATAAAAAATATCATTGCCAACGGAGTTGCAGACAAATTAATGCCAGCCTGGTCGCCAAAGTTTGACGAGGCAACGATAGATTCTTTAACTTCTTACGTCCTTAGTATCCAGGTATCCGATACCCTCCCCCTACCTACTCCAGAGATAAGTCAGACAAAGCTTATAGATCCAGAATTGCAGGGCCGCATAAAAGAAGGCAAACGCACTTTTATGGTGCACTGCGTTGAATGTCATGGGAATGGCGGCATGGGAGGAATGGGACCAAACCTCACAGATGAATTTACACTACATGGGGGTAAGTTGGAGGACTTTGCAGCCACAATAACTAATGGCGTCGGGGGTGCTGGAATGCCGCGTTGGGGAACAAAGCTGAGCCCAGAGCGAATTGGGGATCTTGCCGAATATATTTTTAGTATTACCGGCAGTAAGCCCACTGGGGTCGATCCTGGCACACGGGTTTCACGCTTAGTAAACAGCAAATACATGCGACCACGGGTAGACGCCGAAAGTCTTAAATCAGGTAAACGGACATTCGTAGTCCACTGTGAGCAGTGCCACGGCCTGGGGGGCCGAGGAGGAGCAGGCCCTAACCTGACAGATGAATTCACCCTGCATGGGGAGACCTATGACGATATTCTCCGAGTTATAGTTAACGGCGTCCCTGCAATGCAGATGCCAACCTGGAGCCAAATGCTTAGCAAAGAACGTATTCGAGATGTTGCAGAGTACGTCCTGACCTTGATGGGCAGCAGGCCAACCGGTGTAGAGCCTGATAGCCAACGACCAGAGGGGCTGCAGGGCTTGAGCCCCTTCCGATAATCTTACCGACCTTATCTAAGGCCCCACCTGGGGGGCCTCAGAAAGGATTTCGTATACCCAGTAGCTGCCATAATTAGCGACTAATTTTAAGCCATCAATCCCAAACGGATCAAAGTCTCCGATAGGCAAAAGTCGACCGAGCAGTGGTAATTCGCCATCCTCAATAAAGTACACTCGTTTTCCGATCTGCCCAATTGTTTCCACAACATACTGGTTAAGACCTCGCTTTTCTAACCACTGTTTGACAGTAAGGATACTGTCATGGATATCTCCAGTACTTGGAAAATTTTTATAACCGACCCGCAAAAGTTCTGGACGCAACAACGACAACTTGTATAGATCCGAAATTTGCACAACAAGAAGGCTGGGACTCTCACCTGCTACACTCTGCAGAACGTCTACTCCCGACCGATCAAAAGTTGCCAGAGCATCGACTATTTTGCCAAATTCACCCTCTCCTTCTTCAGAAATCCGCCAAAAAATCCTCTCTAGGCTCTCTATAGCCTTCTTGTCATCTCGCCAAGAGTCTGGCAGAAATAGGGGCCTACTAAAATTTTGGTCATATAAACTATCCACCTCTTTAAGAACNCTTAATTGCCGGGCTGTATCCCACCATCCCAAAACCAAAGTACCGGGTTCGGCGTGCTCCGTGACAGCCTCAGCTAACTGCGCCAACTCCTCAGTACGTGTGGGCATCACCAAGCCAGGGTCACCAGAAATATTTTGCCAGTCGAGCAGAATTGGGCTGGTTTCGGGGCCTTCATAAACTAGGAAAAGGTTTGCAAACGGCTGATTATCAGCATCAAAACGGGCTTCAAACTGTTTTACAAGCGCATCTTCGGGAATAGGAAACAATAAACGAGGGAAGCTCTGTACATCGCCCTCCGCAACCAACTCATATCGATATGGGGCAGGATCTGGCAACAAAGCATCATACCCTGCCCAATCAATCAAGAGAAAGCCGATAATAATCAGGGAACCATAGAAATACGGCAGGCCCCTACCTAAACGGGTCCTCGTTCCTCTCAACACTGCGGTTGGACACCAAACCTAATATTTCCCAAAAATCCTACTCATCCTCAACAATTTGGTTTTCTCGTCTACGCGGAAGCAGAAGTCCGGCCATACCCATAAGCATCAAGGCGCCCCCCAGACCACTGACAGAGGCTTTTTTAACGCCTTCATCCAAGTTCAACAGAGAAGAGCTAGCCGATTCCTCTACCACAGACAATCGTGCNTTTAAGTCTGCAAATTGACGAAGTTGCGTGTCGGCATCCATTACGCGAGCGTAGCAGTCCACTAGTCCGCCCCAACCCTGAGTATAAGCCCATCCGCCCGGGCTAGCGTGCATCACGCCTTTATAAAGCTGGTTCAGATCAGTTCTACAATCCCGGGCATGCTCCATCTCAACCGCGGTCGGATTATTACCCTCAGCGATAAACATCTGGAAAAAAGCCCCAGCATCGTCGGAGAGGGGTTCGGGCGGGTTGGGACGCTTAGCTTCTTGCCCCACCAGTAAGGTGTCTGCATGAAGTGATTCAACAATGCTATGGGCTTTTTGCTGCAAATCCAAGCCCGCTATCACCGCATCGTCTGCCATATTCTGATAAGCACGAGCAAAACTTTCTGAATGACATCCAGAGCATGTCGCTATCCACGCCTCTTTTCTTTGGCCAAACCAGCCATCATCGAGATTATTGGCTATTTCTGGAATGGGACTAAATCCCCAACGCGTCTTTCTAACGACGTTATGACCATATTGTCCTCTGAACTCAAAATGACACGTGGCGCACGTTGGAGCCGTCTGGCCGCCTTTAACATATGCATCTTTAAGAGGAGTCTCCCAATCCCACTCATGCCCACTAGCCTGATATATTGTTCCATGCTTGGAAAGCATATAATTTTCGTACTCGTTATGCGCGATACCATTATGGCAAGTTGAACAGGCCTCGGGCTTCCGTGCCTCCGCAGCTGAGAACGTATGGCGGGTATGACATCCATCACATTTATTTTGTGTGGAGTGACAAGATACGCACCCTTCCGCAACCTCTCGCTCCGTTAACGCAGCCCACATGGCTAACTCTACAACCCCATGATAGTCCAGGGCATGCGATGGACGACCCGCTGGCCATTGTTCCTGAGGCCAATTCAGGGTATCCCTCTCAGACTCTCGTTCTGCAAATTCCTGAAGATGGCATGTCCCGCACACAGCGGCATCGGGCATTCGAAGGTCTCGTTTATGGTCGGCTGAATCAGTTCTCAAGATCTCAACATGACAATCCATGCAACTAACTTCCGTCAATATCTGCTCTTCATCCAAAAGCCCCAGCGCCACCAGATTTCTCTCTACTTTTTTCAATTTCTCTTTTTTGTAGAACCTTGGGTCACTAGCTTCCAAATTTCTAATCTCGTTTAGATTAGCATGCACGCTCCCCTTCCAAGCCATAGTATGACCCGGAGTATCTTTTTCATGACATTCCACACAACCTTGCCGGCCAGACCCTTTCCCTTTGTCTGGTGGTTCGTAAAACGAGGTAGGATTAGTGTATTTACTGAATAATATAGGATCCCAAAAATCCGCGTGACTTCCCTTGCCAGCACCCTCTTCTGGATCATGATAACGCCATTCTAAAGCATCATAGAGCTCGGCCGGGTCACCCTCCCTATCTAGTCCCAAGACTTCAAATGTCTCATCCGGTATATCTGCTTTGGTTGGTTTATTACTTAACTGTGCCAAGCACCCAATCAGAGCAATCCCAACAACTGTTTTAATGGAAAACTTCATAACACCCTTCTACTTCCCTCAAAAATTAGATGCCAGTTCAAGCAACACTTTTACCAATTCTTTGTTGGTTCCCGAAAGTGGCGCAATTGCCAATTTGCGTCTTTGTAGGACTCTGGATATCCAGGGTCGTCACCCACCCTACTTCGTCCCAACCGCTGCTCGATATCTCGAACTTCGCGATAATACTTCGCCATATCTAAAGGCGGCAACGCTATTTGCTCACCAGCCATGGGCGTATGACAAGATATACAACTCGTGGTCGCTGCATTCTGCCCTCCACCCACGACCGCTGATGTTAAGATAACCCACACCGCGAAACAGCCAAGCGCCAAACTAATCCTAGATCCCTTCGCCATCCTGGACTGGCTATTCCATGGTTTTCTCCCTAAAACAAATGGAATAGAAAACAAGAATAGGATCACTGCTAAAGGAATCCAAAATGTTCCTATTTGACGCCAAACCGCGTTTTCCCCAGTAAATTGCCAAAAAGGCTCGAACAGAAAAAGTAAATACCACTCAGGAGCAGGGATGTGCATCCCGTGGCTAGGAAGCGGCGGTTGGTCGTGGTTTGTTGGAACCGTAAAAATAATAGAAAGACCAACCAACAAGACCAAGGTAATGATAACCGCTACCCCAGCCTTCAGCGCATGGTGAGGCCAAAATCGATCGAATTCCTGAGGGTATGGTGGTGCGTACTTCTCGTCAATGTACATCTCTTTTTTCGAACTAGAACTCATTCCTACTGACTCCATTAAGCCTACCAGCGTCTATTACAAGGGCTCCGAAATTCCATGCTTTCCTACCATCTTAAAATGGAAAACCAGTAGCACAGTAATTATCAGCGGTAATACAAGTACGTGGATAATGAATACCCTATATATAGTGAATGTATCCAGAAGAAACTCCTGCACAAATCCTCCTATCAAAGGCCAACTCTCAACATAATCTACCCAAATGGAATAAGACCAATATGCCCTCCAATCCCACGGAAGGAGAATTCCACTAATAACAAAGGCAAATACCATGAGCAGCTGCAACACACCAGAAGTCCAGTTAAACTCCCGAGGATTCCGGTAGGCCTTGCGGTAAAAAACGGTAATCATGTGTGTAAACACAGTCGCCACTAGAAGGGTCGAGCCCCACCTATGCATATTCCGGAATAAGGAGCCACCAGTCACTTCGTTACTCATCCGTTCAATACTAAGCAGGGCAAATTCAGGGTTTGGTGTATAGAAAAATATCAGAAATATCCCCGTTAGAAGCTGCATAACTATAATGACAAGGGAAATGCCTCCAAAACAGAAAAAGAACGCATCACCGGGCACTGCTTGACCAAGCTTATGACGCATAAAAGTCACGAATCCCGTACGAGAATCCACCCAATCATAGAACTTAATACTCATCAAAAATCTCCGTATTATTCGCCCCGGGAGACCCTATCAAATAGCCAGTGCGCCCCTCTCGCCCCTTCAAGATATCTCCCATCCGGAATCTATAAGAGAAACTGCTTACCACGGCAAGCCCGTAGCCAAGAAATTCCAAATATTTTTAATATCCAAGAAATATAGGAAATTTGAGCTTTTTTTTCGTCCCATAGGCCAATATATTGCCTCAAATTAAATACTCTTCTGGACCCCTAGAGGGCATAGCCAAAATCAGAATAATAAAATCGCGATTAAAACTAAAAACACACAGAATTAACCCGCCAAATGAGCACGAAAGATATTTGGATATGCACCGTTTCCGTCTAATACTCCCGGCCCTAGCGCTCGTTTTCTGGACCCAAACTGCAGCTGCATTTGACGAGAGCGACCTTATTAAGGTGACCGCGTTAGGCCAATGTGGTGAATGTGATCTTCGTGAGGCGGACCTGTCAAATTTTGACCTAAAAGGTGGTATTCTCTTTAGAGCTGATCTTAGAGAAACAAACCTCCAAAACGCCGTCCTGTCATTTGCAGTTTTACCCCATGCAAAACTTCGCAAGGCAGACCTGACAGGCGCAGATCTCTCCAACGCAGATCTAAGGGAGGTAGACCTAAGGAACGCAACCTTGCCCGGCGTAAACCTTGAGTTAGCAAACCTTCAAGAGGCAAATCTAAGCAAATCAAATCTGAATAAAGCCCGACTTGCTCGGACCCAGCTAGACGGAGCATCTCTTCGTAACAGTGAACTCATAGAGGCGAACCTCGGCAAAGCAAATCTCACGGGAGCAGATCTTAGCAATGCTAATCTTCATAGAGCGAATATGGCAAAGATTAATATGATGGAAGGATCTCTCAGTGGCGCTGACTTGACATCGGCTCATCTAACAGAGGCAGTACTTGGAAAAACGGACCTTTCCGACGCAATCCTGACTGATGCCAACCTTAGTGAGGCTACCTTGCGTGAAGCTTTCTTAACCGGAGCGGACCTAAACAACGCAATATTAGTAAAAGCAGACCTTACCAGAGCAGAGATGTCAGAAAGTATTTTAACAAATGCGAACTTAGCTCACGCCACACTAGATAAAGCTGTCTTGTCCTCCAGCGACTTATCAGGTGCTAATCTGGTAGGAGCCAATCTAGCGGGAGCCTCCTTACAGGACGTCAAGGCTGAGCGAACCAACTTTGAAAATGCAATCCTAAATAAAGTTGATTTTTCGCGCTCCTTCCTTGTCAGAGCTAACTTACGCAAGGTCAAACTACGTCAAGCACTCTTAAAGGGGGTTGACCTATCGGGAGCAAATTTATCGGAAGCAGTGCTCCGAAAAGCGGTGTTATCCGGGGCTATCCTAACAAAGGCCAACCTAGCAGGTGCAGATTTAAGGGGAACTGACCTTACCGATGTAGATCTCTCACAGGCTAAATTAAAAAAGGAAGACGTCGCCCAAGCTATCCTGTGTCGCACCCAGCTACCGTGGGGCGAAGAAAATGGAGGCTGTAAACAATGAAAATAAAAACCTCACTACTCCGTGTTCTATTTTTAGCCTTAGCAATTTTTCCTTTTACCTCACCAGTAGTGGCCGATAATTCTGAGGAATTAGCCATCCTAATGGCCACAAATTCCTGCCCAAACTGCAACCTTCGTGGTGCGGATTTGCGGGACCTAAAGCTTATTGGCGCCGATTTTTCTGGTGCGGTTCTTGAGGGAGCCTCTTTAGAAGGAGTAAACCTTTGGCGAGCAAACTTTACCAATGCCAGTTTGAAAGGTGCTCTCTTAATGGGAGCCAACTTAAGAGATTCAATCCTATCAGGAGCTGATCTAAACGGAGCCCTTATAAGGGGCGCAAACTTAAAATTCGTAACCGCGCTCAAAACAAATTTTGCTAATGCTGATCTGCGCCAGGCAAATTTACTGCATGCGGACCTTCAACAGGCCGATTTCGACCGTGCAGACCTAAGCAGGGCATACATGGGCTACGCGGATCTAAAAGGCGCCATCCTAAGTAATGCCAACCTTAGTCACACCACTCTGGAAAATGCCAACCTTGAAGACGTAAATTTAACCGATATTGATCTTTCTTCCAGCCACTTAAGGAATGCTTCACTGAATGGAGCCAATCTTTGTCGAACCAGCACGCCCTGGGGCCAAGATGACCGAGATTGCCAGGAATAAGTAATAACTAGATCAGGAATGTATCACTCTAGGACTTTGGGGCCTGCACTTCTGAGTAAACAAAACCTCTTGCAAGCCCCTATCATTCCCTAACCCAGCATGTCGCTCCAAATAGCCTTAGCCCAATCATCGGCATTACTGGCAACAATTTTGAACCGGCCCGGCGACAGTCCTTTAGCACCCTTTATAGCCGCCATCTTACCCAATGCGTCATCCCAGTCATATACAGCTGTAACGGAGATTCCTTCAGTGCCACTGACCAAACTATAACATGTGTTTGCCATACTAGGCCGAGGAGCTTCTCTCCCATTCATGAGTGCCACAACGGCCGAAGCACAAACTTTGCCCATCGAATTAGCAATAAAACCTGACTTGGGCACCTTCCCTACCGTAGTGGCATCAGTAGCATCCCCAATAACGTGTATATTCTCATGTATGCTAGATTCGTAAGTCCATGGATCCACCGGACACCACCTTCTTCCCTCAGGTCTTAGCCCCGCTAAATCAACAGTATCATTCGCTCTCTGAACCGGAATTATATTGCCAACATCCGCTTTAATATCATCAAAATTAGTTGATACTATCCGCGCGCCTGGATCCACCTTCACCACCGCATTATCCGTGCGATAGTCAATGATATCAGAATAAAATTCATCCCATGCTTCCTTAAACAGTTTACCTTTGGAAACTATTTTTTCATTAGAGTCTAAGACGATTAATTTGGAGCCGGGTTTATTCTTTTTTAAGTAGTCGGCAATTAAAGAGGCTCTTTCGTACGGCCCGGGAGGACAGCGATATGGACCAAATGGCACCGACAAAACTACCGTGCCACCAGCCTGCATCCCAGCCAATTCCTTGGTAAGCTGATGCGTCTCAGCTCCAGCCCACCAAGCCGCTGGAAACACTCCACGGCCAACAGCGTCTAGTCCCTCGACACTATCATAATCCAAACTTATTCCGGGAGCGATCACCAAACGATCATACTTAATCGCTCCGCCAGAAATCATCACCAATCTCTCTTCAGGATCAATCGCGGCGACAGTATCTTGAACAACCTTTATTCCGTGCTTACTCTTCAGGGAATCATAACTGATGGTTATATCAGACATATTTTTAAGGCCCCCAATAACCCAATTACTAATTGGGCAGGACCTAAATACCGGCTGGCGCTCGATCATAACCACTTCGATACCAGGGTCTTGCAAACGGATGTATTTAGCTGCTGTAGCTCCGCCCCAACCTCCCCCGATGACGACAACTCGGGGCCCATTTTTGGGCATAATCTCATTTGTTGCAAATGCTGATGGCACCCATCCCGAGGGTACAATACCTGTAAGACCAAGAGCGCCTACACCTGCTACACTCCTGCTTAGAAATTTTCTCCGCGTAACTGTCATCTGTTCCCCCTATCTCAAACCAGCGTAGTAATGCGCTAAAGCCTCAATTTGCTCGTCGCTTAGTGTCCTAGCGATGACCATTTGCATTGCATTACTATTTCCACGGGATCCCGCTTTGTACTCGCCCATCACTTTAACTGTATATGTCGCAGGCTGGCCCGCTATTCTTGGTCCTAAATCAGTACCTTTCCCAGAAACGCCGTGACACTCGACACATGCTGCGGCCAAAGCTGCACCGGCTGCCTGCTTGGCAGAATCAATTGCTGTCTCCGTATTGACCCAAGGCTGGGAAGAAAGCCAATCCGAAATAGAATCTATTTCAGAATCCACGAAAGCCTTCGCAATGATATTCATCACATAAAATTTGCGCTCATCAGTCTTATAGGCCCGCATGCTGTCTGCCAAGTAGGCAGCTGTTTGCCCTCCGATTATCGGTATTGTATTTCCTGGCGAGGCTCCCGCTGTTCCATGGCACCCAGCACATGTCTGCGACAACCTAAACCCGTCCCCCGACTTACTAGAGGACGCATGTGCCCCTGAAATCGCCAAAGCTAGCGCAGCCCCAATCCAACAACATCGCAAAAACAAAATTCGTCCCATCCGTTGCCCCCTCTACTCCCTCTTATTTCACTGCAACAAACTCGCAAGAAATATTATAACAAACTATTTCAATAAATCACTATGACAAAATTTTGCTAACAGACCTAAAATTTCGAGTCTTGTAAATTTTCGTCGAGCCTAATTGCCACTCTACTCATATTTCAACCACCATTCGGCGGCCAATCGCTGGGCCTCATCCTTCTCTGTGTCTGTCATACCTGCCACTAATTTTGTTTCTCGCTTCACGCTTATCTCGTTCCCAAGTATCCTAGCGATTTTGAACCACATGTATGCCTTGACTCCGTTACCCGGAATTGATCGTGTTCTCTCGTACAAGGTGAAAAGCCGCTGGGCTGCTGTAGAATTCTTCTGTCTGGCCGACTTATGGTACCAGAAGGTGGCCCTATCACGCCGAACAATGGTCCCGTGGCCATAATAATATATATCGCCAAGATATAACTGACACAAATCATTGCCTTTCTCGGCACACCACAAAAACTCACGCACGGCGGCATTATATTGACCCCGTTGATAAGCTTCCCAAGCTCCCTCAAAATCTGCCCAAACGCGCGGAGAAGTCCCAAATATAAAGACCAGAAAAGTTACGATAGTTGCCCGTCTAATTACTAAAGCAAGGAAACCGCTTCTCGGACTACTCAATTTCACACCCAGAGTTTCGAACACCAGAAGGAAAGGAGGTTCGACATAGGATTGCTGCCTGGAAATCATTGTCCACAACTGATGCCGACTGAAAATTTACATCTGTCAGGTTCGCTTCAAAAAAATAACAATTTTCTAGTGTTGTATACCTGAAATTAGCGCCCTTAAGGTCTGCCGCATAAAAATGACTATCGATTACCACAGCACTTTCAAAGTTTGCCTCAAAAAGTGTTGCACTGCTGAAATCAACGTCAAATAGATTTGCCATCGAAAAGTTAGCCCGGCGTGCATCTGCGACAAAAAAATCTGCTCCCGATAAATCTGCTCCCTGAAGGTTGGCATCCGCAAGATAAGCACCTCTTAAATCAATACCTATCAATTTGCTCATCCTAAGATCAGCCCCGGCTAGATCAGCGCCACGCAGATCGTAGCCTGATAAGTCCCTGCCAAACAAGTTAACCCCGGTTAGATCACAATCAAGACATACCTGAAACTGTTCTAAGTAATTGAGGTCTTTGATATCAAAACTATAGGCTGGATCGTTTGTTACAAAACATGCCCATATCCAGAAATACAATAAACCTTTCGTAATCTTATGACCTACCTTGTACCCAACCGCAGAAAACCCACAATTGGACTCACAAACCCGCGGTGAATTAGCTGATAAAAAACGCATAGATGTGTCCTTGAACATGGGACTAGTCCATAAACTTCCGTATATAGGAAATCACATCCTGTACATCACCGGGATCATTTAATCCTACAAAGGCCATCTTCGTGCCTGGGATATAATTCTTTGGCTTTCTTAGATAAAGGCTCAAGGTTTCGCGATTCCATGTAATCCCAGCTTCTCGCATGGCCCTCGAAAATTTATAACCCGCTACAGTTCCTGATGTGCGACCAAAAACCCCATACAGATTTGGACCGATCCTATGAATGCCGTCCTTTTCTAGAAGATGGCACACTTTGCATTTATTAAAAACACGCCGCCCAGAGATCGGATTCCCCCGTTCAGGAGACGCCTCAAGTTCAACCGCTACATTGTTGTTTGAAAACGGCCCAGAATCATCCGAAACCACTATCACCCCGACCATTGGTGGATGCACCCCACAGGTATACGGAATTACAGTAGGTTCATCAAATCTCAGCGTGGAAGTACTTCCGGGCATTAGAATACCCGAATTAAACTCTCTTTCTAAACCAACCGCACTGTGCTCGATGGAATGAACGTTGACAAAACGCACACATTCTCCTGGCTTGACGTAAACATCTCCTGGGTTAAATACATGAGTTATCTCAACATTATGCGTTTCAAAGCATTCCTGGGCTTCTGTCTTCACTGGGAGTAGCAGGGTAACAAACAACCCGACACAAGCTCCTAATAAACACGGAGCGAAAAGTCCTATCCTTGGGCTCATTTCTGCTCTTTTATATCCGCGCTAGAAATGGAAATTTCTTAGTCAGAAGAGTACCTACCTTCAGGCCGAATCGCAAGACAACCGCGCTTCCTCGTGTTGGATGTAAGCACCAAAAATGTTGGCTTCTTAAAGGTGAGCCTAGCAATATTGCTAAAATTCGTGCGGCCATCGGCTCACACTTCTTTTTTGGAAATAAGGCTAATACCTTGACGATTTACTTTATACTGCCCCCGAAAGGAATTGAGGGATCGGTAGCATGTTAAGTATTTTCCAAACACAGAAATTCACACTGTTAAATCTAGCCATTATTCTGATTTATGCCTGCTGTCTGCTACTAACTAATCCCCTCTCCGCAGAAGGCAAAAAGATCCAGTTCTCCCTCACCAACCATCATGGAGAATCGGTCACCGAGAAAGACTTCCTTGGAAGTTGGCTATTAGTATTTTTTGGATATAGTCATTGCCCAGACATTTGCCCTATGAACCTCTCAATTATCAGCGATACCCTTGAAAGACTAGGAAACAAAGGCGCCAAAGTTCAACCCCTCTTTATTACTCTAGATCCGGCACGTGATACTGAAGCAAAACTTCTCCCTTTCCTCTCACATTTCCATGAAAGGCTCCTTGGGCTGACTGGAACTCAAAAACAAATTCAAGATGTCGCAGAAAGTTTTTTCGTGCGCTACAAGCTTTCACCGGAAAAGAACCGCGATTATTACCTAATTGATCACACTGCAGCCACGTATTTGGTAGATGATTCAGGACAAGGGCTAGCAATCTTTCACCACAATACCCCTAGCGAAGAAATTGCATCAACTATTAACAGCTATGTTGCTTCCCGGAGCTCGACCAAATAAACAGAGGTTTTGTTCACGTAGCTTAGCGCTGGGAATACAACGGGCCACGCAGCAACTTTCCGGGAAGTTCTCCCGTATGTTCCTTATCCTTAAGAACTATTTTACCTGCAATAACCGTTGCAAGAATTCCATCTGCATACTGTTTTAGCCTTTTAGCCCCTGATGGTAGGTCATTAACCACCAGCGGCATTTGGGGTTCTATCTTTTCGGGGTCNAAAACGTTGATATCCGCTGTCATACCTTCTCGAATAAGACCTCTATCGTGAAAACCCCAATTTGTTGCTGTATCATAGGTTATAAAACGCACAGCTTGTTCCAGAGAAAGTGCCTCCTTTTCTCTTACCCAATGACTAAGTAAATGCGTCTGTAGTGAACTATCCATAATTTGCGAAACGTGAGCGCCAGAGTCCGAGAAAGTAACATTGGAATAGGGATGCTTCATCAACTCAAGGGCATCGTCCTGATTTTCGTTAGCTATCGGTTGCCTAAAGAAAACTTTCAATTGGTTTTTAACCGCGATATCCAACATTGTTTCCGCTGGGCTCATACCACATTCAGCAGAGATCTCAGATATACTGCGGTGAGGGCGCTTCACCTGGTCCATAACGTAGAACATATCCCATTCGGGTGGCCGAGGCTCTGCACCTACAACTTCAGGCCCCTCATACGGGCTCTCCGCTACTTCGACTAACTTCCGACGAAGCTCAATATCCTCAGACAGCTTTTTAAATTGAATCTCCAAGGGAAGGCGCCTGAATTCGCTCCATACGTTCCAACTATCAAACGGCATGGACGTCTCAAAGGATAACACTGTGTTGATTTCGCGACTATGAACTTGGGTAAAAATTCGCGCTCCCTTAAGATTCTCCTCCTCTATAATTCTGTATAACTCCCGCCAGTGCCCTGGCAGCTCTTTCCTACTCAAACTCCCGAAGGTAATAGGTCTTCCTGTTTCCCGGGACAACGTTGCCAGGCTACGGTAGTCCTCTTCCATATAGGAGCGATCTCCCCTCTTCATAGCGAGTTGGAAAATCCCGGCACCGACGTCTCCCATAGTTCGCACCAGTTCCTCGACCTCCTGGTCAGGAGCCACCCGACTAGCCACCAAACGGTTATCAGAGGTCATATGGGCTGGGCTCCGTGAGGTTGAGAACCCCATGGCTCCAGCATTTATGGCCGATCTTACCTCATGCTTCATGGCCTCCATATCCGGCTCGGTCGGATCCTCTTCGAAAGCCCTTTCACCCATCACGTAAGTTCGTATTGCCGAATGACCTACATAGCCTGCGTAGTTTATGCCCTTTGGTAGGGCATCAATAACATCCATGTACTCAGGATAGGTTTCCCACTGCCAGTTTATACCTTCCAGCATAGCGCTTCGTGAAATATCCTCCGCCCGTTCCAAATTTCGAAAAACCAAATCAGCTTCAGCCTCACGACAAGGAGCTAGTGTAAATCCACAGTTACCCATCACGGCAGTAGTAACNCCGTGATAACAGGAACAACTGCCAAGTTGATCCCAAAATATCTGGGCATCCATATGAGTATGAGCATCGACAAAACCAGGCGTAACAACGTGACCTTCAGCGTCTATNGTTTCCCCGGCCTGCTCCCCTGAAATACGGCCTATTTTACTGATTTTACCACCTGTCACTCCGACGTCAGCTCTGTAACGAGCTCCACCCGATCCATCGACCACCAAACCATTCTTTATGACTAAATCGTATCCCATTCCATTACTCATTAGTTATACTGCGCCAACAAAACTAACTTTCCCCGGAGCCTACATTACAACCTAGAAAAAAACGACCAAATTATGATTATTGTACTAACTCAAATTAGGTCTTTATCAGGAAGAATGGGCGGAGGCATGTCTTCAAACTGAAGGGTTTGAATCCTATCCGGGAATACATCCACTTGGAAACTTCCACCAGTCAAGTCCTCAGGAACAGTGACATCTTCCATCATTAGGCTGCTTGTTGATTCTTCATCGTTAGGAAGTTCAGCAATTCCTGCCACGTCGAGTCCAGCCTCGATACGGCCAGTTATTTCAACAACGGCATCCGCCAAACTCGGTGAGTAAGGAAGTTTATGGGACCGGGGCACACCTAGAGGCAAATTATACTGATCTAACTCATCCACCCAAAAATAAATCGCACCGTCAGCCCCTGTAAACTTATTGGGATCTTCTACTTTGGCCCATAGAACCTGAAAATGCTCTGGAAGCTCTGTATCAGTTGGCCAGCCTAATACGGCATAAGTCTGTATGTACGCTTGAACAAAGAAACAGCCAGTTACAATAATTGCACTGGCCTTTACCCACCATTTCCAGCGAGAAGTTAAATTCAAACTCAATAACAAAACTGCTATCACTACATATGCTGAAACAAGACCTAAAATTGTAGCTGCACTCATGGGTCCAATATGACGCCTCTCGACTGTACTGTGGTACCATCGGGCATTAATGTGTCTGCAACCGGTGGGGCACTTTGCGGTTCAGTGGGTCCTTTTCTACTTAACCGGACCAATGACTTATCCCTAGTATTGACATCTTTAATGCCACCATTTTCATCAATTACAAAGCGTGCAACTGTCTCTTCCTGACCTGTCCTATTTAAATTAATAGTTTCGTAGTAGAGAACGGTTACAGTAGGATTTAGTTTCTCTATTTTCACGTGCACTGGAACGGGCTCATTAGTAGTTGCCGAATAGTGAAAGATATTGACCACATATTCACCAGGAACAATTCCTCGTAGCGTGACGGTTTCTTGATTTAGAGGATTCTCAATAGGAGTTCCGTCAACAACAATTGTGTCCCGATAATTTCCCCTGTCGTCCCGGTCGAGATGCATCAACCCCGCCTCCCGACCATGATACCACACTAAATTTCCAGCCGGATCCTCAACATAAGTATCAATATCATCCGGATGAGAGTCTGGCCAAACAACTGTTACCAGAAACTCCGCGTGAGTATCTATCTTGCCAGATGCGTCCTCTGGTTTTATCAAAATGAAGGCAATAAAAAACATAAACGCAAAACCCAAGAGTGCGTTGAACAAGAGGTCGGTGAACGCATCAAATTCTCCCTCTCGAGTATACAAGCTAAATTCCTGCATCTATTCCTCGGTTCAAGGCAGGGACGACATACACCTCCGTAAGTTCAGTTGTAACTCCAAACAAATAGGAAGTTGCATCGTCTAAGATATAATACTGGAGCTTAAGAAGGATCCCGCCCACTAACCCAAAAAGGGTAGTAAATAAAGCCACACCCATACCACCGCTCATCGCACTCAAAGCATTTTTCAATGTCTCTACATCAAATGAGTCAATCGACTGAATGGAAGATAACATTAGAATGAACCCAATGACTGTCCCCAAAAGACCCAATTTGAGCATGGCATCAGCAACAAACCATCCAACACTTTGACGATATCGCAACGAGTCAGCCAAGCGCCGTAATAAAATAGTTTGATCCAGCCTTCCTACCCCTTGTAAACGGGCCATAATTACCAAGTTACGTATATGACCGGTGGCAGTGCATTTCTTTAAGGGTCTTTGGTTAGAAATCACCACCTCATCTCCAAACAATTCATACTCAGTATTCCCGTTTGAAATAAGAGCCTGAACATCGTGAAGATTAGAAATATCTCGGGAAACTCGTACAATTAATGACATGCAGTGAAGAGAAAATACGCCATACAGCCCCAGTATAACCAAAGTGATGTGGCTACGGTCATTGGCAACCATGAACTGCAAATACCCATAGAGCGAGGCGGTCCAAAGACCAAACAAAGTTACTACTGTCAGGACCAGCCAACGCAGAAAAGGAAGATAATCTCTTATCTCAGAATTATCTCCTAATATACTAATTTTAAACACTCTTTACTCCTCATTGAGAGGGATTTTAGATGCTCTTCATTACACCATCCAACCAACGGACACTCCCCTGCCAACTAAAATCTGCCACAACCCCTAAATCTTATACGGTCCCCTGAGGCGTATGGAGGCCAACGAATACCCGTTGTTCCTCATCCTGCTCATCAACCCCGCTAAAAGCAGTGACAAGCATGCTTGAAGGGGTCTTACCAAACAACACGGTGGCTAGCATAGCAGCCGCGCCCCTTTCCAGCTCCTCTTTCTGCATACCATTCTCACTCATTTCCTCACACAACGCCATCAAGCCTTTGAAAACTTCTCCTTCAGCCTCTGCCTTAGTCTTCGCCATAATTTACTCCCTATGAGCCAATCTGTTATTTTTCGTTACCAAAAACCGCACAATAAAATTTAGGAAATTAGCGCAGTGTCAGCGTAGAGGCCTCCTAGTCCGCTTCCTTCAAATTCGCTTTAGTTGCATTATCCCAAGAGTCCAACAAAACTTTATCATTTAGTTTCCGGATAATCTCTACTAAGCCCTGCATCATCTTAAAAGCTGAATCTGGTGAAGAACGTAGATGCTGCATAAACTCTTTTTTCCCAATTTGCCTAACCACGGCCTCCCCAGAAGCAATAGCCCTGGCGCTTCGTGGCCCTTCATCTATTAGCGCCATTTCGCCAAACAAAGCCCCTCTCTCCAACTCGGCTAGTATAACAGATGCTGACCCCTTCGATCGGCTAATCTGGATGGTTCCGCTTTCCACAACAAATGCTACATTCCCCGCGTCACCCTCTTCAAATAAAACCTCCCCATTTNCCAGNATCCGCAAGGAAGACCCCCATTCATTACCTTCAGCCATAGTCGAGTCAGCCCAAGACTGATGTGATGCTTGCTCTACCACCGCGGTATCTCCCAAATTGATTTCATTTGTTTCGCAATGTCCTTATCTCATCAAAGGATAACTATACCTAAGTCTGGCATATAGGGTCCTATGCAAATATCCGCCAGCGTGGAGCGTTCTGATTTTCTATTTCTCGAACGGCTCTCCAGCTAGAAGCCAGCTACCGCCCTATCCCAAAGGCGGAAACCCAGGGTCGGCAACGAAATCTGCTGCTAAATCAGCTGCTGCCGCCCCTCAATGCACTATGCGCGCAACATTATACAGAAGGATGACGTAACATGGAATATATCGTAACCTTACGGCCTTGAAGGCCAAGCGGGATAAAGGAGCAAACAAACATATGTCTGAGAACCTGACTAGTATAATTGGTGCCCAACAAGGAACAGAAATGTTTGATGGCTCCAAAGCAAGGACCGGCCGTTCAACGACTGGCAAGACCATCCGGGAGGCTGCCCGAGAAACCCCTGTATTCACTGAAACCGACGTTCTCGTCGTAGGCGGTGGACCAGCTGGAACAGCTGCTTCTATTGCGGCTGGGCGCACTGGAGCCAAGGTGACTTTAGTCGAACGCTACAATCATCTAGGTGGCCTTTCCACGGGCGGACTTGTGATTTGGATTGACCGCATGACGGATTGGAAGGGAACTCAGGTGATCGCGGGAGTGGCGCACGAATTTATGGANCGCCTTCCTGAGGAGGCCTTGCTGGGACCCACACGCTCAGATTGGGGCTCGCGGGACACCGCGACTGCAGACTATTGGGCACAACGTTCGGCCGCCTACCACGGAATTGTAACTTGGTCCCCTACTATTGACCCTGAAGCTCTAAAAACCCTTTCGCTGGCCATGGTCCAAGAACAAAAGGTAGACCTCATTCTTCATTCTTGGGCCACTGAACCAATTGTGGAAGACGGTGTCGTGCGCGGTGTAATTTTTGAGAGCAAGAGTGGAAGGCAAGCTATCCTAGCTAAGGTGGTGGTTGACACTACGGGGGATGCNGACCTTCTCTCCCAGACCAAAACTGCACTGGAAACGAATGTCGATGACGAAGACATCCATCACTGTGTAAATACCGCCTTTTTACTTGGCGGCGTTAACATGGGGCAATGGCTTGATTTTCGTCATTCTGATTCGCAGGGCTTCAAAACTTTTATGGCGAAAGGCCGCTCTTCGGTGGGCTCGTTTGAAAAACCCAATGTGGGTTGGCGTGNCGANGTTGCATTATTCATGGGACCCCGACTCTCAGGATACTCAGCCATCGATGTAGATGATTTAACTGAGGTAGAAATTCGATCTCGGCAACTGACCACCGAGCATTTAAAATTTTATCGGGCCCATGCTCCCGGTTTTGAAAACTCTTTTTTAATGCTTGGAGCTCCCCAAATCGGCGTTAGGCACAGCAGACGCCTAAGCGGGCGGGCACAGGTAACTCGCGCCCAATGGGATGAAGGAAAAGTCTGGCATGATGAAATTGGAGTATCGACATCCCTCGCACCAAAATTTGAGAATATTTCTGTTCCTTACGGTTCCTTAGTTCCAACCGGGATTGAAGGCATCCTTGGGGCAGGCCGTCATATCTCTTGCGATGCTAGCTCGCACTCCTTCCTTAGAGAGGTTCCCCAATGCTGGCTCTCCGGCCAAGCCGCAGGAGCTGCAGCGGGGCTAGCTGCAAACCAAAACATGCTGCCAAGTAAATTGAACGTTCGGTTAATACAAAAAGAGCTACTATCACAGGGGGTTTACCTCTCATCGTCAGTTGTAGATCAAATTTCGGTTCCCGATGCCGCTGAATAATGCTCTGGGCGTTCGTAGGGGTTGCTCCACCTCACTAGTCCTAAAAAAGATCTTTGGGTTGAGAAAGACAATTTAAGTTATGGCGTTACTAGAAGTAAAAAACGTGGTTGTCCGGTTTGGAGGGATAGTAGCTCTTGATGGAGTTACGTTTGATATTCCTCAAGGACAAATTGTAGGACTAATNGGGCCTAATGGCGCGGGGAAAACTACTCTGTTTAATTGCCTGTCACGCCTTTATACCCCCAATGAAGGCGATGTTATCTTTAAAGGAAGCTCGGTTTTAGGATTAAGGCCTGACAAAATAGCTGCGTTGGGAATAGGCCGCACGTTCCAAAACTTGGCCCTCTTCCCTACCCTTAATGTACTGGATAACGTGCTAATTGGCGGCCATAGCCGNAGCAAAAGCGATACATTTTCCAATGCCTTTCGTCTACCCTGGGTGGGCCGAGAAGAACGCAAACTTATGGCTAAATCAATGGACTTAATAGACTTTATGGGACTCACCGATGTTGTTGGAACGCCGGTGGGAGCCCTTCCCTTTCCTTATCAAAAACGGGTGGAAATGGCTCGAGCACTAGCCAGNGATCCCGAACTCTTACTATTGGATGAACCCGCAGGCGGCTTAAATCATGAGGAACTGGATCATCTGATGGAGCAAATTCGTGACGTTCGAGACGATCGAAAGACCACCATACTATTAGTTGAACACCATATGAGCCTGGTAATGCAAATTTCTGATAAAGTAGTAGCCATAGATTTTGGTCGTAAAATTGCGGATGGGACTCCATCTCAAGTGCAAAGTGACCCCAAGGTTATCGAAGCCTATTTAGGAACTTCTCAGTAATGGCACTGTTAGAAATCAATGGACTGAAAGCTTACTATGGACAAACCCAAGCTCTTTACGGATTGGATTTTAACCTCGAGGAAGGATCTATTACCACAATATTGGGAGCCAACGGTGCTGGGAAAACTACTACCCTCCGGTCTATATGCCGCATGATTCATACGGAAGGCGACATTATGTTTTTAGATGAAGACTTAACGTCTNTGTCGACGGAAAAAGTAGTTCGACGGGGAATAGCACATGTTCCCGAAGGGCGAGGCACCTTTGTACGACAATCAGTTGAAGATAACCTGCAGTTAGGGGCGTACACTCGTACAAACAAGAAAGACATTGCTGACGATATAGAGCGCGTCTACTCCTATTTTCCCCGACTACGGGAGCGATACAAACAGCAAGCCGGAACCCTGTCAGGTGGTGAACAGCAAATGTTGGCCATCGGCAGGGCATTAATGTTGCGTCCACGCCTAATGTTACTTGATGAACCCAGCTTTGGCCTAGGTCCACTCGTTGTTCAGGAGATATATGGAATAATGCAACAAATCCGTGAAAAAGAAGGAACCTCCATGCTTCTGGTTGAACAAAATGCTAATATAGCTTTGGACCTAGCCGACCACGCCTATCTCTTGGAGACAGGAGAAGTGGTAATNTCCGGGGAATCCCAAGTTATTCGAGATGACGAAAATGTCCGCAAAAGTTACCTAGGCTATTAACGGAAAAGCACATGGAACTTTTTTTGCAACTCACTCTGGCTGGCCTGGCAATTGGCTCTATATATTCCTGCGTCGCCCTTTCAGTCGTAATGGTTTATCAGGCGAGTGACCACTTCAACTTTGCCCAAGGCGAAATGGCCATGTTTTCAACATACATTGCATGGACCTTTCTTGGTATGGGAGCACCTATATGGCTAGCGTTTGTATTAGCCGTCACGCTTTCCTTTGTAGCTGGACTAATTATCGAGCGGTTACTCATAAAGCCGGTTGAAAACCAATCGATATTCAACCAAATCATGGTTTTTATTGGNTTATTGGTTATTTTTAATAATATGGCGGGCTGGATTTGGGAGTTTACTATTAAACCCTTCCCCAGCTTATTCCCCTCAGATTTTGGCTTTAAGTCAGATCTTATTGGGCCACACCACATGGGCGTAATAGCGCTTACAATGTTGGTACTTTTGTTAATTTTTTGCTTTTTCAAATTCACCCGCGTGGGTCTGGCCATGCGGGCAGCGGCCGCAAATCCAGATTCTGCTCGTTTGGTGGGGATCTCGGTCGGATGGATGCTTGCACTTGGCTGGGGACTAGCGGCTGCTATTGGTGCAATAGGGGGAATCTTAGTAGCACCAATAGTTTACCTGGAACCTAACATGATGAGTGGCGTGCTTATATACGGCTTTGCCAGTGCCCTACTCGGAGGGGTCTCCAGTCCAGTTGGTGCAGTTTTAGGCGGACTTATCATTGGCGTGTTAGAAAATTGGGTGGGTCAATATGTTCCCGGGGGCTCTGAATTAAAACTCACCTTCGCTCTTATACTTATTATTGGCGTATTATTATTTAAGCCCGCAGGACTGTTTGGGCGCGTCATCGTGAAGCGGGTGTAGTGAATAATGGAACGCCCCAATCCACTAACAACCAATCTCTTAGTCGGCTTCTGTGTGGCCATTGCTTTTGGCATTGCTCTGCCGCACTTCGTTTCCGATTTTGTGACATATCAGCTTACCTTAGCAATGGCTTGGGCAATTGCTATGTTGGGGCTAAATATTCTCACGGGTTACAATGGGCAGTTTTCTATCGGTCATAGCGCCTTTTTCGCAGCCGGAGCCTATTCCGCTGCTATTTTTATTGAACACTTCGGTTGGAGTCCGTATGAAGCCATCGTTGCCGCTGCTTTTATTTCATTTATATTTGGTTTTTTGTTTGGCTTCCCGGCTCTCCGGCTGGAAGGATTATACCTAGCGTTAGCAACCTTTGCTTTAGCCGTGGCCACCCCTCAGCTTTTAAAATTTGATGCCTTTGAACACTGGACAGGTGGGGTACAAGGTATCTTTGTACCAAAACCGGAGCCAATTATCGCACCCTTAACATCAGACCAATCACTCTACTATGTGACGCTCTTCATTATCGTATTTTTGATGGTCATCACGTGGTGCATTCTTCATAGCAGATCNGGGCGGGCGATGATGGCAATCCGTGACAACCCCATTGCAGCGAAGACCATGGGGATTAATACAGCTCTAGTCAAAACGACAACGTTCGGAATAAGTGCAATGTATGCTGGGATAGGAGGCGCACTATTTACATATGCCAGTGAATTCGTCAGCCCAGATGCCTTTAACTTCTTTGTGGCCGTTTACATTTTAGTGGGCTCAGTAGTCGGTGGAATTGTATCTATCCCGGGCGCTNTATTTGGAGGGCTCTTCATCGTCTTCATGCCAAACATCGCGCAAGATGTCAGGTTGGCTTACGAGTGGCTACCTCCCCCTTGGGCGATTTTTGGAGTCATCCTAATTTTAATTATCTATTTTGTACCTTTTGGCNTGTGGGGTGCATTGGAACGCTTAATAAGCTGGACGAAACAAAAATTTTCTGGCTAAATTAAAGGTAGTCGGTCAAAAAATTCGAAAAAANTAGTTTTTTAAGGGAGATACTTAAATGCCTTTCCGGACTCTGCTCGNAACTATCNTTNCAATGCTATTAGCTTCAAGTTCTGTGAGCTCCCAAACGGTCGGTGTTACANATGATTCGATTAAAATTGGCCATACCAACCCTTATTCTGGCCCCGCCTCGGTTTACTCCGTTATTGGGAAAACCATTGTTGCCTACTTTAANGGTGTAAATGCAGANGGAGGAATTAATGGTCGCACGATTGATCTCATTTCCCTGGATGATAGTTACAGCCCACCTCGTACTGTTGAACAAGTCCGAAAGTTAGTCGAACAGGAAGAAGTCGCTTTTCTATTCAATACGCTTGGCACACCAACCAATTCAGCTATCCATAGATATGTAAATGCAAAAAAGGTTCCCCACATTTTTCTCGCGACTGGTGCATCCAAATGGGGACAACCTCGAATATTTCCCTGGAGCATGGGCTTCCAACCTACCTACGATATCGAAGGTGAAATTTATGCGAATCATGCCTTAAGCACCGTGGAAGATCCTAAAATTGCCATCCTTTTTCAAAATGATGATTATGGCAAAGATTACCGAGACGGCTTTCTGCGAGGCCTAGGAGACAAAGCCGAAGAGTTGGTTGTTAAAATGGTGTCTTATGAAGTAACTGATCCAACTATTGACGCTCAAATATTGGAANTAGCAGCAAGTGGCGCCAATGTTTTCTTTAATATTTCGCTACCAAAATTTGCAGCTCAGGCAATTAAAAAATCGTGCGAGATAGGGTGGCAACCTCTGCATCTTATGAACAATGTATCGTCTTCTGTGAAAGCCACCCTAGTTCCAGCTGGATTAGAGTGTTCAAAAGGCCTAGTTACTGCTCAGTGGATGAAGGACCCCACTGATCCACAATGGCGGGATACGGATGGCTTTAAGGAGTGGTCTTCCTGGATGGACACACATATGCCAAAAGGGGACCGTGGAGATGCCCTTTATGGATACGGATATAATGTCTCCCGATTACTCCATATAATGCTAGCTGGATGCGATGACCTTAGCCGACCCGGAATACTGGCATGCGCTACTAACCTGAAAGATATTCAACTTCCAATGGTAATACCTGGAGTGAAGGTTAATACAAGTTCTACCGATTACTACCCAATAGAAGCCGCACAGCTTTCTAAATTTGATGGAGAGAAGTGGATTCTGTTCGGCGAAGTCCTGGAATCCGAGAAATAATCGCTTCTTTTTGAAAGAGTTTTTCTTAACAACCGCCTAGGAAATCTTGGGCGGTTGTTTGTCGGATATCCCGTTCAAAAAAAATTAATGACTGGGAACAGTCGGCAACTCAGCGAGTTCAATTACCACATTTCCAGTTGATTTTGGGTCCAAAAAAGCAATCCGGGCTCCCCCGTGCCCGATCAGGGGTGTTTCATTCCTTAGCAGGATTCCTTTTTCTTTAAGTTCCGCTAGAGCTTCATCAATATCCTCTACCTCCAGACATATATGAAATAAACCCTCACCATGCCTCTCAATCCATTCAGAGGTTTCTGTCTCTGGATGGTCTGATTCAAGAAGTTCAATATACGTATCGCCTACAGGATACATCGCTAATTTGGTACGATACTTAGGAAGTTTCTCCTCGTACTCCATCTTAATATCCAGGTCATTTTCTAAAAATCGACCAAACTTCTTCATGCTTTTTACTGCAATCGCTATATGTTCTATTCGCTTTACTTTCATCACCTAATTCTCCCCCAGTTCTTCGTTCTAAACTCTTGGACTAGAACAATTTAATAATACCTCACCTAACGCGTTGCCAGCGTCTTAATGCAACCAGCATCCATACTGCCTCCACAAGGCCAAAGGGCCAAGCGCCCTGCAAAAATCCGTAGACTGATGCCAGCCCACACGCGCCGGAAAAAGCCATTACGAACCATGGGCTCTTCTCCTCTAAAGTATAAAAAAGTAACATTGCAGTGACTGAAAATAAGCCAAACAAATTGAGGATATCCATCGCTGTGCACCTATCAAAATAAAAGTCTATGTATTCCGGACAAGTAGAGTTAACAAACCTAACTCACTTTTTTTACCACTAACAACAGCCATAATTTAGTAGGAGTAGGCATGCTAAGTTAATGCCTATATACTATGCCATTATCAAAGCTAGATATATTTGGAAGGAATGACATTGAAAGATATTACCGAAGAAGAAGCAAGGAACAGGCTTCAGGAACGTGGACATTCTAATATTCTCAAATACACTCTCCCAGCTAATCAGACTAAAGAATCCCATAGCCATCCGCACGATGCCGACGTGATTGTTATTACGGGAAACATCAAAATTGTGACCACCACACAGGAATATAATCTAGGTCCTGGAGATGAGTTCCAACTAGATGGCGGCACTATACACTCGGAAGAAGTAGGAGATAAGGGCGTAGTCCTACTCGCAGCCAAACCTACCGACACAGCAGATCAAAAATAGCTCTTCCCATGACCCTTTTTTTCCAAATAAAATAATTAGAGGGCTCTAAAAAATCCTACAACCCAAATACGTTATCTATCCCACTCCCTAATAAAAGAAATTCAGTAGAATAGATCATAAATCAAGCGACACTCCACACTATACAACTTGGATCGGACCAATATGACAGACAGCTTTGATCGTTCAAAACAATCTCTGGGTAATATCCTCCACATGGAACATGTAAACCTGGCAGTTCCAGACCAAAAACTAGCTACTTTATTTTATGTTGTGGGGCTACAATTCACTCGTGATCCCTTCATTATGAATGGCGTAGACAACATGTGGGTGAATATGGGACGTTGCCAAGTCCACCTTCCCAGTCGAAACCCAATAGCTCAGAAATTAAGGGGTACCATCGGGTTTATAGTTCCCAATTTAGCAACACTTGAATCATCACTTGCCGATGTAGCCCCTTATTTGGAAAACACGGCATTCTCCTATACGCGAAAAAACGACCACATCAAAGCGACATGTCCCTGGGGCAACAACTTTAAGATCCACGAGCCTGCTCCCCAATATGGCACGATAGATATTGGAATGCCCTATGTAGAACTGGATATACCACGGGGCACGACTGAGAAAATCGGAAAATTTTATGATGAAATTTTTGGAGCAACCGTCGAGTTAAAAACTATTCATAGTAATGAATGTGCTTCTATAAAAACTGGGAAATCACAATTCCTACATTTTTTAGAGACTGATTCTAAACAGAATCAATATGATGGCCACCACATTGCAATATATATATCTGACTTTGCAGGACCGTATGAAAAACTCAAAGAGCGTGGACTTATTTCAATGGAAACGGATGAGTACGAGTGGAGATTCACCGATATTATTGACCTCGATACCGGAAAAACTCTTTTTGAAATTGAACACGAGGTACGAAGTGCAACCCATCCGCTCTATTCCCGCCCTCTAATAAATCGTAATCCTGAGCAAAGTAATCGAGGGTACCGCCCAGGGCAGGACAATTTTATAGGCCAAATTTAAATAGCCGACCACTTACCAGTATGCGTCAGACAAAATCCTGCGAGGATTCTTACTTAAGAAAACCCTCGCAGGCCAAACCTCAGATAGTTATACCCTTACTCTGCCACCCCAGGAAGGTCACCGGTGCACATATTAGCTGTCACCACCGGAGCATATGGTAAATCTGCAATTTTAGGCATATAGGAAAATTCGTAGTGGCACTCATACTTCCGATTAGCATGTTTTCCCGTCCCACCAGCACTTTTTAAATACCCCTGACCCTCGGCAAAGGCATCCTTGGCAGACCGATCTACCAAGAGATACCGTTTATCTCCATCGCGATCCGTTATCTCACATGCCAAGCGGAGCATAGTCCCAGCATCTGTAATTACCCCACCTCCCGTGCAGGTCATCACTCCATCCCCCTCCGCAGCACTTAGCAGAAATCCATGATTCTTGTACGAGAAAACCTTCGCTCCCTCGCCCGTCTCAGTGATATCAATCTCAGCCATAACTGCCGTCGTGCTTTCCCACGAAGCGCCCGACTCCGCGATAGCATGCGAATTCATAGCTACAACCACAAATCCCAATCCAATTAAGCTAGTTAAATTTTTGATCATTTCTCACCTCCCACAAATTATTGACTAACATCCGTTTTGCCCCGCGCATTTGTTGCGCACACATCTCTTTATTATACGAATTTCTATGTCCGTACTATTACCTTTTATGATTTTATCGCCATACCGGATCACATAAGCTAAGCTCTCATGATAGCCTAAAGATAACAACAAGGCACTTTGCTAAATAAGAAGGTTAACAAGTGTTAAATCTCTTTGCCCTCGCAGTAGATGTTAAGTTGAGTATAGTTCTTCTTTCTCTGGTGCATACCATTAGCGAAGGAACTTTACCCTTTCCCGATATACCTCCAAATTATTCCTCCGGAGATCTATGGGAAGAAAGATCCATGTTCTGTCTCTACAATGATAAAAACTCTAACGAGCTCTACTATGGAATTATTTTTGACGACTTTAAAACAAGAACTGTACAAATTGATAATGGTGACCTTATGGTACCTGAGGAGACCGAGGCATCCCATTACACCTTAGTAACAATTTACGGAGCACAAAAAATCTTCTGGAAAAACAATCTAGGAGTCAATTCTTTAGATCGAAAAAATTTTGTTCACTTGCTCAATGGAAAAGAGCATGGGTGGTGCCAACCACAAGCAAGTGTTGCTGTACTCCAAAAGCTACAAGAGAAACTTACAAGTAACACGGGTAAAAATAGATCCCGGACAATCCTTGATGACTTCCAGTAGAAAAGTGGCGCCCAAAGGGCGCCACTAATCGCATATCACTACTATTTAACTTTGTCTAAGCCATCGCCGCCTTTATTGCATCAGCGGTGATTGGCAAGCTACGCACCCGGGCGCCCACTGCGTCATCAATCGCATTAGCTATAGCAGCCGGCACAACAGCAGTAGCAGGCTCACCTATTCCGGACGGATATTGGCCTTGCTCAATAAGAACAATATCAATCTCTGGAACTTGATCCATACGCAACATCTCATATTCATCGAAGTTGCCTTGCTCAATCCCGCCATTACTCATACTTAGCTGCTCATACAAAGTTTGACTTAGTCCCCAAAGGGCTGCTCCCTCTATCTGCGCTCTTGCGCCATCCGGATTAACAACCGTACCGACGTCCATAGCAATTGTAAGCTTTTGGACAGTAGGATCTCCGCTAGAAGGATCAACATGCACTTCGGCCACGCAAGCCGTCCAAGATGGCGACCCACGCTCTTGGGCACTCACACATGATAAGCCCATACCCATATTTTCAGCCAACGGCTTCGTGCCGAACCCGGCCCGGCCAGCGGCGGCCATCAGAGTGTTACGCAGCCGCTTAGCACCCCCTACACTATTTGGTGGAGCACCAGCGTTCTTACCTGC
>PBWV01000017.1 GCA_002728255.1 Rhodospirillaceae bacterium
TCGCAGTCTTCCGCTTAGTAGTCTTCTTCGCAGTCTTCCGCTTGATAGTCTTTCTTGCGGTCTTCCGCTTAGTAGTCTTCTTCGCAGTCTTCCGCTTGATAGTCTTTCTTGCGGTCTTTCGAGTAGACGCTTTACGCTTACTCGTTGCCTTCTTTTTCTTCGCTGGTGCCATGCTAACGAAACCTCTACAGACGCTGTTGGTTATAGTTAACGCCGCCAATCTTACACGACACAAAAATCTAAACAAACACGTCCCGCTTAATCAGCGACGTGCTATTGTTATACAACTTTGCCAAACACGCAATTGCAAAAAGCGATTAATTGTTGAAAAATTTTCGGGTGGATAAAAGGCGTAAAATGCTAATATTCCACTTATCAACGCCTAAAATCAGATAACTCGACGTCATCACTTATGCAAGCCATCGCTTGCGTCTCCTATAATGTTTGACATCCTTAAAGCTTTTACGCTCTCCACTAGCTATTCCTAAGTAAAATTCTTTTACGTCTTCATTATCGCGGAGGTCTGCAGCTTGGCCATCCATTACCACACGACCATTCTCTAGAATATAGCCATAGTCAGCATACTTAAGCGCCATATTAGTGTTCTGCTCGGCAAGCAAAAAAGTAACACCCTCAGACTCGTTTAGTTTCTGTACTATTTCAAAAATCTCCTCAACTAATTGCGGCGCAAGACCCAACGACGGCTCGTCCAAGAGTATCATCTTTGGGCGGGCCATAAGGGCTCGCCCAACCGCTGTCATTTGTTGCTCACCGCCTGAAGTATAACCTGCCTGCGACTTTCTGCGTTCCTTCAGGCGCGGAAAATACTCATAAACCATGGCCAAATCCTCATTAATTTGTGATCTCTGACCCAACCTTGTGTACGCGCCGGTTAAAAGATTTTCCTCGACGGTTAGGTGTTCAAAACAATGGCGGCCTTCCATGACCTGGATCACACCCTTCTTCACTAGCTCGTTTGGTGATAACTGATCTATTCGTTCACCCAAATACTCTATGGAGCCTTTGGTTACATCTCCGCGCTCGGACCGCAACAGATTTGAAACCGCCTTGAGAGTCGTTGTTTTTCCTGCCCCGTTAGCACCCAAAAGGCTTACGATCGAGCCACGGGGCACATTAAAAGACACACCTTTCAACACAAGAATGACATGATCGTAAATAACCTCAATGTTATTCACATTTAGCAAATAATCTGGCGGTTTTGTCACCCCTATATGCCCCCATCGTCACGTAAAGAGATAAAGTACCCCCCGGTAAAATTTAGATCCTTCATGTAGCGAGGAAAAAACAATTGATCAGCTGCAGTCTTTGCGAATTTCATAGTTCCACTTCTCCGCTTCTTTAATAGCAGCCTCTTCAAGCATTGGTCTTACTATTTCTCGCATAGGCTCAATCCAATCGCTCACGATGACCCATTTTTCTCCATCCCATTCCTGGAATAAAACTGGTCCACTCCCCTCATGGTCGGCGCACGTAACCTTAAATGGTTTGCCAAAACCTGTCGCACCTAACTCCTCCAGCCGCTCATCAGTTAAGTTTATATGTTCAAGCCCCCATCTCATTTCCTCACCGGTTATGGTTCCACCAAATTCAACTATTGCATTCCGTAGACCCTCAGCGATTAACATTGCATTGAATACACCTCGTGACCAAAGGACGTCTCCATAATCGTGTTCCTTTGCTAACTCAATATCACCTCCATAGGCATACTCTAAAATATCCTTATGAAGTCTAGAAAAATCTCCGGGGGCATGGAAGGTCGCGGCGCGATAACCCTTCGCCTTTAAGCCAGCGGGCCTGGTATCTACTTCATCTCCCGACCACCAGACGCCAATAAATTTATCCATGGGAAAGCCAAATTCGGAGGCTCGGGAGATTGCCGTAGCATTCATGTTCCCCCAGCCCCACATAAACATGTAATCAGGCTTCCAACGTGCAATTTTCCGCCACTGGCTACGCTGATCCTGCATTTGGGCCATGGGCACAGCCCAGGTTTTCAGCTTGTAGCCAAATTTTTCACTAAGGACCTCTAGAAGGTGAATCGGTTCCTTTCCGTAGCCTGATTCAAGGAAAATGAACCCGATCTTTTTATCCTTGAGGTTATCCATCCCGCCCATTTCTGCCCCAATATATTTGATAAAAGCCGAAGCTTGGGACCAATAGGTAGTAGGAAAATTGAATACCCAAGGGAACCAACGCCCATCAGCGGCACCACTAAAACCATAACCCATGGTTAGGAGAGGTATTTTATCTACCCGAGCTTTAGGAACTAATTTGTAGGTCAACCCGGTACTAAACGGGTTCGAAACCAACGGCTTCATATTTTTTAGTCTTTCATAACACTCGACCCCACGGTCTGTCCGATAACCGAACTCGCACTCCTCCCATATTATTTTCCGACCTTCTATACCACCATCACGTTTCATAATCGTTTCGAAATACGCATTTAACCCATTGGCTACCTTAACCCCGTTTGCCGCAAATGGCCCTGTACGATAGGTATAGAGAGGAACATACAGGCTATCCTCCTCAGCGAAAGAAACCGAAGTTAAAGGAGCTAACATAGCCCCAGAAATCAAAGCGCTTACAAAAAATCTCAGTACCCTCATAGTAGCCTCCTTGGGTTTGGCAGCATCCAGGCTCAACAGATATGACCCTAGCATATAGACGAAATCGGAAGCAATTCTGCCCCCAGAGCCACAGCTCAATATGGAAACGGCCACTGCCGCAATTTCTCCTTAACAATTTGCCACAACCTAGCTAAGCCAGCGGGTTCCACGATAAGGAAAAAAATAATCAAACCACCAAACAACATATACTCTATGTGTTGAATCACGTGCGAAGGAATATCAATCTGCAAGAGTGGGAAAAAATTTCTTAAAAAGACCGGCATTAACACAATAAATGCAGCACCTAGGTATGACCCTAAAATACTGCCCAGACCCCCAATCATAATCATAAACAAAACTGGGAAGGATGTTACAAAAATACCAAATGCCTCCGGATCAACGTTCTCTAAATAAAACATTACATACATGGCTCCGCCTATACCGATATAGAATGAGCCAATAGCAAATGCCGACAGCTTAGTAGCTAGGGGCCGAATGCCAATCAACTCAGCCGCAATATCCATATCCCGTATAGCCATCCAGGATCGCCCTATCCTTCCACGGACCAAATTCTTGGCACAGAGAGTTAATACAAATACCATGCCCAGCATGAGCAGGTACTTTGCCCAACTTGGAGCACCTGGCCCCATGACCAGGACACCAAACAACTCCCGCGGAGGAGCACCAATCGTACTGGACGGACTATAATCGGAAAGCCAATCTATACGATTGATACACCACTCAACAAAAAATTGGGCTGCGAGAGTCGTGACAGCAAGATAGAAGCCCTTAATTCGAAGGCTTGGAATCCCAATTATCACTCCGAAAATAGCGCTAATTAAGCCGGCAAGAAGAAACACGACCACAATATTCAACTCGGGAAAACTGGTTGTTATTTTGAAGAATGAATAAGCACCGACAGCCATAAAACCACCTGTCCCCAGGGAAATTTGGCCAGCGTACCCGGTTAAAATATTGAGGCCCAATGCGCAAAGACCCAGACACATCACGGGAAACAAGATTACTTGAAAGAGATAATCGTTCCCAAAAAGGGGCGGGACAACACAAGCAAAAACCATAAACGCCCAGAATAAGTATCTATCTTGGGTTATAGGAAATATTTGCTGGTCCGCAGCGTAACTTGACTTATATTGACCCGTCTCGCGATAAAGCACCTTTGTATCCCTACACTCTCTCGATTATTTTTTCTCCAAAGAGGCCCTGTGGTCGGAACATTAAAAATACCAGAGCCAAAACATAGGCAAACCATTGTTCAATTGATCCCCCCAAGGCGTCACCCCAGTACAACTCCGCTATTTTCTCCCCAACCCCGATTATGAGCCCACCAACAATTACTCCCGGAACCGAGGTAAAGCCTCCTAAAATCAGTACTGGGAATGCCTTCATAGCTATCAACACCAAACTAAAGTCCACGCTACTACTTGCTCCCCACATTATCCCTGTGACTAAGGCCACCAGACCAGCAACCGACCAAACTATTACCCACATAGACCTCAAAGGAATCCCGACTGAAAGGGCCGCCTGATGATCATCGGCAACGGCACGTAAGGCCCGCCCCACTGGGGTNTTTTGGAAAAATANNGTTAAAANNANNACGAGNAANGCNGCNCACNCTCCAGCNGTNAGATCTAGCTTCTGNAACCAAANTTCNCTACCCANAAANGGGATAATTAGNGGNCCNGTTCCAATATGCAACGCCTCCGTGGGAACCAATTTTNGAGAAGAACCACCAAATATGAATTCNCCNAANCCCTCTAGGAANAANGCCAATCCAATGGTAGCCATAAACATAATAATCTGATCTTGATTTACCAANGGNCGTAAAACNACCCNCTCGANAGCAAAAGAAAGACCTACCATTACCAACATGGCAACAATAATTGACATTACGATTCCCAAGCCTGCTTCATAAACAGTAATCATGCATAGGGCTGCAAACACCATCATGATGCCTTGGGCAAAATTAAACACGCCCGANGCCTTGTAAATCAGACAGAAACCTAGGGCGACAAGCGAGTACATCACACCAGCCATCAAACCCTCAAGAATGATCTGGAGAAAAAACACTGGGTCTTCCACTATTTGCAAAATGGGATCGACCGTCACAGCAAAAAGAAAATCCATGTGCCTTAGTTCCTACTCGCCTTCTTTACCAACGAAGCGTTAAGTGNCGGACACCCCTAAATAGGCGTCTATAACATGTTTATCAGAGCGCACTTCGCTGGGCGGACCATCCGCTATTTTTTGCCCATAATCTAATACTACAACACGATCAGAGATATCCATAACAACCCCCATATCATGTTCAATCAGGGCAATTGTTGTTCCAAAGTGATCGTTCACGTCAAGAATAAAACGACACATATCCTCCTTCTCTTCTGTATTCATGCCAGCCATTGGCTCATCCAAAAGCAACAATTCGGGCTCGGCAGCAAGTGCTCTACCGAGCTCTACTCTCTTTTGTAGACCGTAGGGAAGCCTGGACACTATCGTTTTTCGTATCGCTTGAATTTCTAAAAAATCAATTATTTCTTCTGCCTTGTGGCGATGCTCCAACTCTTCTCTCCGCGCAGGCCCAAAGTGCAAGGCCTNCCACAAAAGGTTTTTGCTCATTTTGGTATTGCGCCCAGTCATAATATTATCGAGNGTTGTCATCCCACGGAAAAGCGCAATATTTTGAAATGTTCGGGCCACGCCCGCCCTAGCCACTTCAGCCGGCTCCATTTTAGACCGCCCCACACCTTTGAAGACAATGGTTCCGCTATCAGGGGTATAAAACCCGTTGATAACATTCAGCATAGAAGATTTTCCAGCACCATTTGGTCCTATGATCGCGAGAATTTCCTCTTGGTCAACCCGAAAGCTTATATCCTCTAAAGCCTTAACAGCTCCAAAGCTAAGTGATATATTTTTTACCTCTAACATTGGTTCTCTTACCTTTGCCACTGTATAAGACCGCTCGCCATTATTTAGGCTGCCCTGACATCTACACGNCTCTCTCCGACTGCCTGTAAAGCAACATCCCGGATGGCTAAAGTTGCTTGGATGGAGCCGGTACGCCCGTCCTCAAAGGTGACTTGAGCATCAATATCAACACTATCTGCGCTACTATAAAGGGCTTCGACAAGGTCCGAGTATTTGTCAGCAATAAATCGCCGACGCACCTTCCTTGTCCGAGTTAACTCGTTATCATCTGGGTCAAGCTCCTTATGCAAAATAAGAAATCTGGTAATCTGCGACTCTTTCAGCTTTTCATCCTGAGCCAGACTTCCATTAACCCTTTCAATGTCCTTGCCAACAAGTTCATAGACGTCACTCTTTGAAGCTAAATCGGTATAACTTGTATACGACAGTCCCCTGCGCTCTGCCCAATTTCCCACCGCCTCGAGATCAATGTTAACAAATGCCGTCACAACGTCATGGCCATTCCCAAACGCCACTGCCTCGCGCACATAGGGGCTAAATTTTAATTTATTCTCTATATATTTCGGTGCAAACATCGCTCCATTATTCAGCCTGCCCACATCCTTAGCTCTGTCAATTATCCTAAGTTGCCCTTCGCTATCTATTAGTCCTGCATCACCAGAGCGTATCCATCCATCAGCCGTCAGAGTCTCCTCGGTCGCTTCCTGGTTTTTATAATATCCCTTGAACACCCCGGGACTTCGGCACAGTACCTCCCCATTTTTCTCGATACGCAATTCAACCCCCGGATATGGCACACCCACAGAATCCGCATGCACTGCGCCATCCGATTGCCCAACAACAAGAGCTGTCGCCTCTGTCATTCCATATAGCTGCTTAATGTTGACACCTATAGATCGATAGAACGTAAATATTTCTGGCCCTATCGCCTCACCAGCGGTGTAAGCAATCCGCATCCGCGAAAAACCTAGATTATCCCGGAGTGGGCCATAGACTAGAATTCTTCCTAGAAAATACAACCAGCGAGAAAAAACGCCCACCCTCCGGCCGTCCATGATTCCCGGACCAACACGCTCTGCCACTTTCATAAAAAAACTGAATAACTTTCGCTTCACCCAACCAGAGTCCTCGATACGTACCATAACAGTAGTAAGTATGTTCTCCCAAATTCTGGGTGGGGCAAAAAAGCATGTGGGCCCAATTTCACGAACGTCCTGTAGAACTGTATCAGCGCTCTCCGGGCAATTAACAGTGAAGCCTCTGCACAATGCCTGTCCATAAGAAAATAAATGGTCACCAATCCAAGCCATAGGCATGTAAGCCACCACCTTTTCATTCGAGCTTAAATTGTCATGTTCGATACCGCTCCATGAAGTGGATATCACATTCTCGTAGGTCAACATAACACCCTTGGGTTGGCCCGTGGTGCCTGACGTGTAGAGCATAACTGCAATATCTTCACCTTCTCCCTTACCTATCTCCTCATCTATAAAATTTGGCTTCCCAGCCTCAAATTCCGCACCCTGTTTCACAGAATCCGCATAGGACATTAAACCCGGCTCATCGTAATGACGCAAACCTCTATCATCCTCAAAGATAATAAACTCTAGGTTAGGCAATTGCTCCCTAACAGCCAGCAACTTATCCACCTGTTCTTGATCTTCAACGACGGCAAAACGCACTTCTGCATGATCTAGGATAAATACCATCTCATCAGCAATTGAATCCTGGTACATCGGAACTGGAACCCCACCAAGCATTTGACTCGCCATAATTCCAAAATAGAGCTCCGGTCTGTTATCTCCAATTATCGCAACCTTATCACCGCGCTGAAACCCACATTTCGCCAGCCCCCCTGCCAATGAACGAGCTTCTATTAAGTATTCCCGCCAAGTCCAAGATTGCCATATGCCAAAATCTTTTTCACGGATAGCCGTTTGGTTCCCTCGAGAACCCGACAGACAAGCCAAAAGCTTTGGAAACGTACGAAACGCCCTTAGATCACCTTCGCCCAGATCCGTCATATTTTCCTCCCGCGCGCAATACACCATACGCCCTGTTCTAAAGGATTCAGTTTATCCTGCCAATGGGCAGCACTCCTGCAAGCATACATAAAAGAACAGAAGGCGCACACCGCCTTTTCAATACTCGCCTTCTAGACGGTCTCCATTCGCATAGTACGTTGTGCCTGTACCCTTTCGGGCTCCATCAACAAAGGAGCCCTCAAACCGGTCTCCCCCCTGATAATACACTATCCCGAAACCGTTTTGCAGACCATGAAGAAACCCCCCCTCATATCGGTCACCATTGACATATATCAGAACTCCCTGACCGTGCATCTGACCATCCTTAAATTCGCCCTGATATTGGTGACCCGCTGCAAATTCAAGCGAGCCTTGCCCATTTTGTTTGCCNCCAACAAATTCGCCTTCATATCGGTCACCGTTTGCCAAGGTAAGTGTCCCATGCCCTTCCATCTGGCCTGACACGAAGTTTCCCTCGTAAATGTGNCCAGATTCGTAAACAAATTTCCCAACTCCATGCATCTGACCACCCGCNACTGCCCCATCATATCGATCACCATTGGCAAACAAAAAGCGGCCAGCGCCTTCTCGCACACCGCCTCTGAACTCGCCCTCATATCGATCACCATTGGCAAACACAAATAACCCTTGGCCATGCATTTGGTCTGACTCGAATNGCCCTTCATACCGGCTACCATCTGCAGAAATAGACACTCCCCACCCTGAACGTTGACCCAGAACAAAAGAGCCCTCATACCGGTCGCCACTAGCGAAGGTGAAAATACCCTCTCCATGTAGTTGTCCCTCTACAAACTCACCCTGATACAGGTCACCATTTTCATACCTAAAAATTCCCACACCATGCATTTCGCCAAGCTTCAGGGCNCCTTCATAAGAACTCCCGTTGGCAAATTCTATCTTCCCCTCCTTCAAAGAAGTCGCACCGGAGGGACTGACCTCAACACCACCTGTCTCCTGAGCCATTGACAGCGCCGAAGGCCATACAGCCAAGCATGCAGACAGGCAAAGAGCACAAAGACTGGATCGTATTTCTAAAGTCAANCTTTCTCGAAAAATCACCTCTTCCTCCAATAAACTCTGGCGAGCCCCTATACTCAGCGCCTAACAACCGAAAAGACTACACGGGCCGCAGACAGGCCCATCCCTAATTAATTGCTAATTTAGCGCGTTGCCGCTAGCTTTGCACCACCTACCAGATTTAAAAGCTACAAATTGCTAATCACAACGGGGCCCCTCAATTGCAAAAAGAAACTCCTTACGCTCTGGAAATCAAGGAGCTCATCCGCACAATTCCCAACTATCCTAGTCCAGGCATAATGTTTAGGGATGTTACCACACTCTTAGGCCACTCCAAGGGGCTTCACGCAGTAACCGAGTGCCTCATGCAAAGGTATCGCGGAGAAACACTATCTAAAGTGGCTGGGATAGAAGCCAGGGGGTTTATTTTTGGAGCTATTCTTGCGGCGAATTTGGGAATTGGCTTTGTTCCCATCCGAAAACCAGGGAAACTACCGGCTGAAACCTTCTCCCGGGACTATGAGCTGGAGTATGGCTCAGCGAGCCTAGAAATCCATACAGACGCAGTAACTGCATCCGATAAAATTTTATTAGTTGACGATTTATTAGCCACTGGCGGTACTGCTGAGGCAGCAGCCGAATTACTTGAAAAGTGTGGCGGCGCAGTCCGGGAATGTTGTTTTGTCGTGGACTTGCCAGATCTTGGAGGAAGAGAGCGCTTGAAAAAGGCTGGGTACTCGGTTTTTTCAATTTGCGAGTTTGAGGGCGAGTAAACATNTGGGTCTTTCAAACTCACGTTATCGACAATCGCTGTTCGACCTCACCGCACACATAGTGGTATAAAAATGTGTGAACCTCCTGGATTCTGGGAGTGGAATCTGATGGAACAGAAATAACCATATCAGCCATAGCTGCCCGGCCGCCGCCGCGGCCAGTAAAAGCTATTGTCTTCATGTCTTTGGCCTTAGCCGCTGAAAGTGCCCTAATAATATTCTCGGAGTTGCCACTCGTACTTAAAGCCCAGACAACACCACCAGCCTCGCCCAACGCTTCCACCTGTCTAGAGAAGATAGTCTCAAACTCAAAGTCATTGCTCCACGCTGTTGTTATGGCAGGGNCCGTGCCCAAAGCAAGAACCTTGTATGGCGGCCGATTTACCAAGAACCTTCCGACTAACTCACCCGCAATATGCATGGCGTCCGCGGCAGAGCCTCCGTTCCCACACACAAGGACACATCTGTGGTTGGCGAGCGCTGCTACAAGGGTATCTACGACCTGCTGTACTGGGTCTTCAAGNCCACCTTCCGCNATAGCCGTCAGGAGGCTTGCACCGTTGACTAAATATTTATTAATCCCCATACCATCTCCCCGTTCTGCATCTTGGCCCAGGTGCCGCAGTACATTGTTCAACAATGTAACCAAACAACTAAGTCTAATACACCTAAAACTTCTAATTCAAATCACTTGATTTAGCGTCCTATAGTTTGGTCCCAAAGGTTTGCAGTAATTGCTGATTAGGTGCAAACTATTCACTCAATTGTCGATAAAATGGACTACAAGAAAATGCTTCAGCAGGCGCTCGACTTTAAAACTGAGAGTGATTACCTATATGACATATTGAAGACCGTTGGCGCTGACGATTTTAGTGCTCCCACGCAATTCAAAAATTGGTCCATTGATACTGTGCTACAACATTTGCATTACTTTAATGTCGCAGCAGACCTNTCTTTNGTGAACGAAACTNCCTTTNTNACCCTGCTGAATGAACTTAGNAAATCATCAAAAGAAGGCAAAAACATGGTGGCACACACAAGGGANAAATTAGATAACCTTNGTGGANCAGACTTATTAGAAACCTGGCATAATTTCTATGCGGAAATGGCACAACGGTTTTTCAAAGCAGATCCAAAGGCCAGGGTCAAGTGGGCAGGCCCGGACATGAGTGTGCTATCCAGTATTACCGCACGACTGATGGAAACATGGGCGCACTCGCAAGCAATTTACGACATGCTAGGCCACAAAAGAGTGAACGGAGACCATATCAAAAACATAGTTGTTCTGGGCAACAACACTTTCAGTTGGACGTTTACCAACCGCTCGGAGCCGGTGCCAGCAACTCGACCTTTTTTGCTGCTGACATCGCCATCTGGCGATCTCTGGAAATTTAATGATGAGTCGGAAACGGACTATATAGAGGGATTGGCCTCCGATTTTTGCCAGGTTGTCACCCAAACACGCCATATAAAAGATACAAACCTTAAAACCTTTGGCGCAGTGGCAACGAATTGGATGGAGGTGGCCCAATGTTTTGCTGGCCCACCCTCAGAACCTCCGATCCCTGGGACCCGTTTTCTACAAGCTGTTTCCACTCCAACTTTGTGATATGCAAGAACTACCCGAATGGGCTCACGATCGCTAGAGAGAGCGAGAGCCCGCCTGCTGTTAACGGACCCCCGTTCCAACCCTGACACACCTCTTCTTAACTATTTTATTCAGGCATTCGCCAACGCCGACCCTAAGTCGGCAATGATGTCATCAATATGTTCAATCCCGATAGCCAACCTCACGTACCCATCGGTAACTCCAGTAGCTTTTTGATCCTCAGCAGACAATTGCGAATGAGTAGTGGTAGCCGGATGGATCGCTAAACTTCGAGCATCGCCAATGTTGGCAACATGGTAAAACATTTTGAGGGAATCAATAAACTTCTGCCCAGACTCAGTTCCACCCTTTAACTCAAAACCAATCAAAGCGCCATAACCTCCAGATAAATATGCATCGGCCCTTCTTTTCGCCTCCCCAGTCATTAGGCCCGGATAGATTACCGATTTCACTTTATCCTGGTGGGTTAACCAATCAGCTACTTTGGCCGCGTTCTCACTGTGCTCCCTCATACGTAGAGACAAGGTTTCCAATCCTTGTATAAACATGAACGCGTTAAACGGGCTCATGCAAGCACCTAGATCTCTAAGAAGAGTGACACGCGCTTTCAGTATGTAAGCGATTGGCCCCAACGGTTTCACAGCCTCCGTCCAGACAGCACCATGGTAACTAGGGTCGGGCGTTGTCAGTAGTGGGAAACGCTCACCATTACCTTCCCAATCAAAATTTCCACCATCGACAATTAGACCCCCAATTGAGGTCCCGTGTCCCCCGATGTATTTGGTTGTGGAGTACACAGTCACCGCAGCGCCATGATCGAGTGGTCGGCATAAAATAGGACAAGCAGTGTTATCCATGATTAGAGGAACACCCAAAGACCGTCCTATATCCGCAACCTCTCGAACAGGAAAAACCTCTAATTTCGGATTGGGAAGGGTTTCAGCATAATATGCACGTGTTTTGTCATCTGTAGCGTCCCCAAATGCTGCCGGGTCTGACGGATCCACGAAACGGACCTCAATGCCCATGGTCTCCAGTGTATTAGCAAACAAATTCCAGGTCCCGCCATACAAATCTGTGGAACTAATCACATTGTCGCCTGCTCGCGCGATATTCTGTATAGAAAAAGCCGAAGCCGATTGCCCCGAGGCTAGCGCCAAAGCAGCCACGCCCCCATCGATTGCTGCCATACGTTCTTCCAACACTGCACACGTAGGGTTCATTATACGGGTGTAGATGTTTCCTAGTTCCTTTAGAGCGAACAAGTTGGCAGCATGCTCAGTATTATCAAATTGGTATGATGTAGTTTGGTAAATTGGTACAGCAACCGAATTGGTTGCTGGATCCGATCGTTGTCCAGCATGTAACGCAAGTGTGGCAGCGTTAGTAGATTCAATATCCATAATGTTTCCCCCAAAGACGAATTTGACCGCATGCTCAAAAGATGACCGAACACGGCATCTACCCCCTCAGGGANCACGCGTGGTCNCCACTGAGCAGCACAAGTCTCTCTACNCAAGTGTAGGAAATTATTTCATCTAATGCCAATATTTNCTGAAAATAAAGGATTATTTATTTGTTTTTTANCTANACATGAACAATTTTTTCATTTTTAGAAAAATATAAAAANAAATANACCNCGGGCCAAAGCCTTCTGACCATGATAGAGAATCATTCTTAGGCTNAGAGTTACACGGNCGCTGACATGCCTCCATCAATATTCACAGCGACCCCAGTGATGTAAGAGGCTCTATCAGAGACCAGAAAGGCCACCAAATCTGCATATTCCTCGGATTCCCCGACCCTCCCGAGTGGCACCTGAACTGATAATTCTTTGTAAAGATCTTGCGGATCCTTGTTCCCAGCTCGCCGAACCCACTGTTCGCTCTTCAGCAAGCCAATGCATACTGTATTAACCCGGACCCCAACTTCCGCATATTGATTAGCNAGGGACTTGGTTAAATTTATACCAGCTGCACGGCTCACAGAGGTCGGGAGAGCCTTAGCAGCCGGTGCCTTACCCCCAACTATGGTAGCATTTACTATGGCCCCACCGCCACGTTCACGCATAATAGGGATTACCCTTCGACATGCACGGACAGCTCCCATCACCTTTAAATTTATATCNTCCTGCCACTCCTCATCGGTAACATCTTCTAGGCCTGCTGCTGCCGATTTCCCAGCGTTATTTACGAGTATATCTACCCCACCATACTGGCGCACAGCCGAATCAATGAGCTGCTCAATATCCGCGGCAACCGACACATCCGCCCTGACGGCAAGAACTTCCGCGCCCGTTCGGTTTATAATTCCCTCCGCCGCTCTCATCAAATGATCTTCCCTACGAGCACAAATTACTACCTTTGCTCCCTCAGTTGCTAGACGTTCAGCAGTAGCCAAACCCAAGCCATCACTCCCGCCCGTAATAACTGCTACTTTATCCCTCAATCCTAAATCAAACATCCTATTCCCCACTAACGCCAAGCCTCCGACAAATGCGAAACCTTTAAGCTCTCAAATGTAAAAAAAGAATTCCACTCAACGACTATATTTTAACATTCATTTTGTCATCTCTTTTTCTTTACAATTAGTTCTTAGATGCCTGGCCATCTCTTTCTTTGCGCGCAATTCTGGACAATCCTCGCCAACCGTGAAACATGGTGTTCCGGCATTGAATTTTATAAGACGATCACGATTCAGAAAAGTAGTNCTGAANGCTTTGAAAAANGCTGCGAAATCCAATACCTTGACGCAAAAGGAAGAGGAGGCATGCACCCGTTATGCGTTACAATACTTTGGGAGAAACCAATATCAAGGTGAGTGAAATTTGTCTGGGCTCCATGACCTGGGGGACACAAAACAGTTATGCTGAAGCACGAGCCCAAATTGATCTAGCAATCGAATGTGGGGTAAATTTTATCGACACCGCTGAGCTGTACCCGACAACTCCTTTATCTGCCGAAACACAAGGAAAAACAGAGGCCATCATTGGCGAATATATAAACGAGAGAAAGTGCAGGAATGACCTCGTACTAGCCACAAAAGTTGCGGGGTCTGGAGTCTCACACATCAGGAACGGCGATAAAATAAGTCGCGACACTATAACCGAGGCGTTAGAGCAAAGTCTAACTAGACTACAGACTGATTATATTGACCTATACCAACTACATTGGCCAAACCGTGGCCATTATCATTTCAGGAAGAGCTGGCACTACAACCCCACCCCCGTAGACAGATCTTCTCACGATTCAGAAGTTGCTGAGATTCTAGAAACCTTACAAAAACACGTTGACGCAGGTAAGATCAGAAATATTGGCCTATCAAATGAAACGGCCTGGGGAACAAGTGCCTTTTTGCAGATATCTGGCTCCAAAACATTACCACGGATAGTAAGCATTCAAAACGAATATAGCCTGATTTGCAGATGGTTTGACTTGGATCTGGCAGAATTATCGTTGAATGAGAAGGTGGGCCTTCTGGCCTACTCGCCTCTAGCGGCCGGCATACTGACTGGAAAATATCTCAAGGGGAAAATACCTGAAGGCTCCCGAGCAACCATAAAACCCGGCTTAGATGGACGCCTAACGGAACATTTGAATCTGCCGGTTCAATCGTATGTTAACCTGGCTGAATCACATGGAATTGCACCTGCACAGATGGCCCTTTCCTTTTGTTTGGCACGGCCATTCATGACCTCAGTAATAATAGGAGCCACAACACAAGAACAGCTCAAATCAGCTCTGACCTCGACGGAAATAAGGCTAAACGATGATACACTAAGAGAAATCCAAAATATCTATCGACAATATCCCGCGCCGATGTAGAGTTGGCGCTCAAAAACCAACAACTACGAAATTTTTATAGCAGAGCAATGGATCCTAACTCTAAAGCAAACCAGCCTGAAACAACAAATCCTCTCACAGAATTTGATGCCGTCATTATTGGAGCGGGCTTCGCCGGCATGTATATGCTGCACAAATTACGTCAGCTTGGCCTAACATGCCGCGTATTCGAAAAAGGCAGCGGTGTCGGCGGAACATGGTACTGGAACCGCTATCCGGGGGCTCGTTGCGATGTTGAAAGCATGCAATATTCATACCAATTTTCTGAAGAATTGCAGCAGGAGTGGGAATGGACGGAGAAATACTCTCCCCAACCAGAAATTCTTAAATATGCAAATCACGTTGCTGATAGATTTGAACTTCGCCGAGATATTCAATTCAACACTCAGGTCGTCTCGGCGACCTTTGATGAAGATAATTTGTCATGGGATATACAGACGAATGACAAGAAAAGGGTGCGAGCCACCTTTTGTATTATGGCCACTGGATGTCTTTCCTCTCCCAATACTCCGAAGTTTACTGGTCTCGATAGTTTTTCGGGAGACATATACCACACAGGCAAGTGGCCCCACTCGAGGGTTAGCATGAACAACCGTAAGGTGGGAATTATTGGAACAGGATCGTCAGCCATCCAGTCGATTCCGGAATTGGCATCAGAAGCTGCCCAGCTGTTTGTTTTCCAACGAACTGCAAACTATACAATTCCTGCCAGAAATGCTCCGCTAGAGCCCGAAGAGGTGAGGGCAGTAAAAGCGGATTATGCTGGGATGCGGGCAAGGGCCAAGACCAAACCTGCCGCTTTAGATGTCGTGTTACCTACTCGGTCTGCCATAGAAACCGAACCAAAAGACCGTGTGAGGGAATATGAAGAGCGGTGGTCCAAAGGAGGGGTCACATTCTTAGCCGCTTTTAAAGATATCCTTTTGGATGCGGAAGCGAACGACACCGCAGCTAGTTTTGTCCGGGAGAAAATTCGGGAGACTGTAAAAAACCCGGAAATCGCCAAGCTGCTTGCCCCAACTAATATAATTGGCTGCAAAAGAATTTGTGTTGACACTGATTACTGGGATACTTTCAACCAAAAACATGTGGAACTAATTGATGTTAATAAAACTCCCATAAAGCATATTAGCCCAAATGGTATAGTGACCTCCCAGAGAGAGTTCGAGATAGATACGCTGGTGCTAGCCACCGGTTTCGACGCAATGACTGGCGCTCTTCTTAAAATTGATATTCGGGGAAGAAAAGGAATACGGCTCCAAGAAAAATGGGCAGAAGGGCCAAAAAGTTACTTAGGCCTATCTATCGCGGAGTTTCCAAATATGTTTACCATTACAGGACCGGGAAGCCCTTCAGTGTTAACCAATATGCTACCTTCAATAGAACAACATGTCGAATGGATCTCTGGATGCATAGAGTTTATGAATAAAAAAGGTATTCGGTGTATTGAAGCTGAAAAACATGCTGAGGAGGATTGGGTCAAACATGTGAATGAAGTAGCTGATCTGTCCCTTCGTTCCACGTGCAGCTCTTGGTATGTGGGCGCCAATATAGAGGGAAAAGCTCGTGTCTTCATGCCTTATATTGGTGGCTTTCCCAAATACGTTGAAAAGTGCACTGAAGTAGTGAAAAAAGATTATGAGGGTTATTCTTTCGCCTAGACTTTTGCCTTTGGTGTTTATGGCAATACATTAGGCGAATACTCCAAAGCCTATCCCTTAGTATTATTCTACAATCAATCCTTAGTGCCGCTCTTGCTGCCTACGCCACATATTAGCATACACTCCCTCCCGATTAATTAGCTCTTGGTGATGACCACTCTCAATCACCCTACCCGCCTCTAGAACAAAAATTCTATCGACATCTACTATCGTGGAAAGGCGATGGGCTATAATTAGCGTCGTTTTTCCATGGGAAAGCTCTGTTATATTTTCCTGAATCTCCCGCTCAGTACCTGTGTCCAATGCGCTTGTCGCTTCATCAAAGACCAAAATTTTTGGATTTTTTAGTATTACTCTGGCAATCGCTACCCTTTGCTTTTCCCCACCCGAAAGTTTTAACCCTCGTTCTCCGACCATGGTCTGATAGCCGTCTGGCAATCTGGTAATGAAGTCATCAATATGGGCCAGCTCAGCAGCCCTTTTAACTTCTGTCTCAGTGGCATTGGGGGAACCATACGCAATATTATAATAAATAGTGTCGTTAAATAGAACAGTATCCTGGGGCACTATCCCAATCGTCTCCCGCAGCGAACCTTGAGATACCGCCCGAATATCATGGTTATCGACAGTAATTGCACCCTGATCCACCTCATAGAATCTGAAAAGCAGTCTACTCAAGGTTGATTTCCCGGATCCCGAAGCACCAACGACAGCAACGCGTTTACCCATAGGCATCACTATACTCACGTCCTTCAATATTTGCCGTCGACCGTCGTACGAAAAGGACACATTTTCGAATTTAACAGTCCCGCCTGTAACTAACAGATTTTTTGCATCAATGTTGTCAACTATGTCTGGTCTTACCGACAGCAATTTGAACATTTCCTCAATGTCTATAAGAGCTTGCTTTATTTCTCGGTACACAAAGCCAAAAAGGTTCAGAGGCTGGTACAACTGCATCAGATAAGTGTTCGCCAGAACAAAATCTCCCACCGTCATGGTTCCCTGAACTATTCCACGTGCCGACAAAAGCATGACACCGGTTAAGCCGCACGAGATAATAGCTGCCTGTCCAAAATTGAGGGCCGCTAGCGAAACGTTGCTTTTAACCGCAGAGTCCTCATAACTCCTAAGGCGCTGATCATATCTCCGTGACTCATGCTGCTCCTTACTAAAATACTTCACCGTCTCAAAATTTAATAAACTATCGATTGCCCGAGTATTAGCGCTGGTGTCGGCTTCATTCATCATTCGGCGGAACTTTATGCGCCATTCCGTAACAACCATCGTATAAATGATATAGACTGTGACAGTGATAAGCGTTGTCAAAGCGATAGCGACATCCAACATATATAGAAGGATGCCGAAGACCAACACCAACTCAATAATGGTCGGAATTAAATTAAATAAACTTATCCGCAACAATAACTCTATCGCGCGAATACCACGTTCAATTATCCGTGAGAGCCCGCCTGTCTGACGATCCAGATGAAATCTTAGGGACAGTCGGTGCAGATGTTCGAATACCTGTAGCGCAATCAGCCGCACGGCGCGCTGACCAACTCTTGCAAACACGGCATCACGAGCTTCACTAAAACCCAAAGAAGCCACCCTCGCCAAGCCATAACAGAGGATCGCCCCAATTGGAATGGCCATTAAAAGGTTTTCCTGGGGTAGTGATAATGCGTCAACGGCTTGTTTATAAAAGATCGGCACGTAGACAATGGCTATCTTGGAAAATACGAGGAAAACCATTGCACAAACCACTCGGAGTCTCAAAGTCCAGTGATCTGGTGACCAAAGATAAGGAAATAGGCTAATTAAGGTTTGATAACCGGGGCGGCCCTTCTTTATTGTCTCCGCTCCCATGTCTGCCTTAACTCCGATGACGTTAGTCCGCACAAAGAAACGGAAGCACTTTTGATCGAAACTATATACAGTGAAGACTACAATTAAACAATTTAACACCAGTTCTTAAAAATCATTACTTGTGACCTGGAGAATAGGCAATCAGATGCGCCCGAATGGAATACTCCAATGACTAGATCTTTCATGGTCACCCTAACAATATGGATATATGGGGCGTTCTTTTTCGGCCCCACCAGTGCAGGCGAACCGGAGCCCGCGAAGTTTGAAATAGCGACCTTTGCCGGTGGATGTTTTTGGTGTGTCGAAGCGGATTTTGATCAGGTTGAAGGGGTCATTAAGACAATCTCGGGATTTAGTGGCGGCACGCTGGCAAACCCTACATACAAGGAAGTTACAGCCGGCACCTCGGGCCACGTCGAAGCCGTCCAAATCATCTATAACCCAGAAATTGTTTCCTTTCAGAACCTTCTGGATGTCTTTTGGCACAGCATCGATCCAATAGATGAAGGTGGCCAATTTTGCGATAGAGGCAGCCCATACCTGACTGCTATTTTTACACATTCCCAAGAACAGAAAGTATGGGCTGAGGAATCAAAAGAGAAACTGGAAAGTGTAGCTGCTCTTGAGCGCCCCATTGCGACTAAGATTGTATCGTTAACCAATTTCTACCCTGCGGAGGAATACCATCAGGATTTTTATTTAAAAAATCCGATCCGCTACAAGTATTACCGATTTCGATGCGGCAGAAATGAGCGCCTTGAAGAACTTTGGGGGTCTGAGGCACTTCGTGGCCTTCAATCCCATTAATGATGACTTATCTATGGGGTGCACTAAGTGTGGTATTGTAGGTCATAAGGTGGCCGCCTATGCTAGAAGAAAGTAGGCTGAAACCATCGCTCAATTGACGATACGGTAAACACAATTGCAAAGGGACCAACTCAATGATTCCTAGGCTCACCGTTTTTATACTATTGCTGGTATCTAAAATTTGTATCGCGGACACGAAAATCTCCTCGGAGACCACAACCCATTTTGAGAAAGCGAACACATATACAGTAAAGATACGTAGTCGAACTGAACATCCTTTTGCAAATGATGAAAAAGGCGCATTTTCGGGCGCTGGTTTTTTAGTGGATAAAAATTTGGGTTGGATTGCGACAAATGCTCATGTCACAGGAACTAATCCCGCTTTTGTAGAAGTAGCGTTTAATAAGACACCTTTTGAAAAATCTCAGCTTGTATATATTGATCAATTGCTCGACTTGGCAGTGTTGCAATTACCTTTAGCCAAGATTCCAGATTTTGCGGAAGAAGCAAATTTGGAGTGCCAAGAGGAACCCATTATAGGTAGCCCCGTAGGGGCTTACGGACACCCCTTTGCATTGGATTTTTCCGGAACACGCGGGATCGTTTCAGGGAATAGATATCGGTGGGGCAGGTACTGGGTTCAAACTGATGCAGCCATAAACAGCGGCAACTCGGGTGGCCCACTTATCAACCTAGATACTGGCAAGGTTATTGGCATTAATTCGGCAACCTACTCCAAGCGAATGAGCGAAGGACTCGGCTTTGCCGTACACATGATTCGGGCGTGCCGTGTTTTGGAACTTTTGAAAAATGGAATTGACCCCTCCCCGCCTTATATTCCAGTCAGCTTCACCCAAGCTGATAACAAATTGGACCAATTGAAAGTCGCAGCGGTATACGAAAAACAACCACATTTGTGGCCCCTAGAACCCAATGACACCGTGTTGGCTTTAGTAGGCTTTGAAAACAATCCATTTGTACACCAGTCTGACCTAATCCACGCTTTGCGGGGACAAAATGGTCAAGTTGAACTTTTGGTGGAAAGACTCGGACTTAGACAAACCTTTATCATTACAGCCCGTCCCCGCCCAAATCTCTTAGACAAGCTTGGAGTACATGTATCGGGCATTATCTTTGGATCCGAGTCTTTAAGGGATGATGAAATTACAAACCCTGATAATTTGCTTTTCATTCAAAATGTCGCCCAAGCCTCTATCGGCGACCTAGCCGATATAAAACCCTACGGCTACCTGCAATCCGTCAATGGAAAAACGTTTTCCGAGAGCGTTAAACTCTGCAACTATTTAAGAGAACTACAAATAAAGAGGAGTAAAGCAACTATCGTAACACGATATATTGGTTGGGATTATCGTTCTAGACTCCGTTATCACTCTTATGAGATTCCCATCCGCGACGTACAGCTGGTGGGGGTCCGTGCCCCGGAAAACTGTGGGTAAAAAATTAAGATCTGTGGGGAGAAAATGCGTTTTTCTATTCGAACTCAGAGCATTCATCAATGTAGAAGAAATAGCATCTGATTCTTTTGAAGGAATAAAAATTGGCAGATAGTGTTTTAATTGTTGGTGGAAGTCGGGGAATTGGACTAGGCCTGGTTAAAATTTTTGCGAATCAGGGTTGGGAAGTTCATACAACAGTCCGAGACGATAAAGGCAAGGAAAGAGTTTCCCAAATCGGAGGCAATATATCTATCCACCAGCTGGATGTCAGAAATAAGCGAATGACAAGCCAGCTTGCCAAGAAACTACAAAGCAAAGCCCTTGATGTCTTACTGCATAATGCGGGGGTTTATGGAAACGGCATACCGGAATCAGAGGTCCTCCAAATCAATTCAGTTGCCCCCTTTGAAGTTGTGGCAGCCTTTTTGCATTCAGTGCTGCGGAGCACCCACAAAAAGATAGCTATCCTAACTAGTCAAATGGGCGCACGAAATGGAGGGAAAACCCCAACTGGCACTTACGGAAAGTCCAAATGTCTTCTTAATGATACGTTTCGGGAACGCGAGACCCAGTGGCGAGCTTTGGGTGCCATATCGATAGTCATCCATCCGGGTTGGGTTGCTACAGACATGGGGGGAACCTCTGCACCCGTATCAGTAACGGACAGTGCAGCGGGCATATATAAAACATTGGAAAACTTAAAACCCAATAGAAGCGGTTCTTTCCTTACATGGGAGGGCAATCCGCATCCTTGGTAGGATTATTAAACAGCTCTTAAAGAAAACATTCAGTATAACCGGAAATATCGGTGTATTATGTAAACCAAATGACAGAATTATTACCAATTATAAGCGCCTTTCTCAGTGGCTGTGCATTTGGAGCCTGTATTCTCTGGTTAGCACACCGTGCCGTAGCCCTGGAAAGGTCAAAGGCCCATATATCTCAAACCGAAGCACTCACATCACTTCGAGGAGAAATTGAAGAGCGTCTCCAGACACTGGCTGGTTCTGCCCTAGAAAATAGCCAAAAATCTTTTCTCGAGCTAGCTAAGGCTCAATTCGATGCCAATCAAAAAGTCCTCCGCATGGAAAACGATAAAAAAGAAGAAGCTATCAAAAGCTTGCTTCAGCCCATGTCCGAAACTCTAAAGGAGTACAGGGAAAATCTTGCTGCCATTGAGGCAAAACGACAGGAAGCCTATGGCAATATCAGTCAAGAACTCCAAAATGTTGTTAAAACCCAGGCGGGCGTCCGAGACGAAACAAAAAACTTAGTTAATGCCCTCCGAGCAAACCCAAAAACCCGCGGAAGATGGGGCGAAGAAACACTCAGAAACGTCATGGAATTATCGGGCATGGCTCAATACTGCGACTTCAATCTCGAACAATCCTTCAACACAGAAGATGGAAAACTTCGCCCAGATGTAATTATTAGGTTGCCCGGAGGGCGGCACCTGGTGGTTGATGCAAAAACATCCACGTCAGCTTATATGGATGCTATAGAATCTACAGATGACGATCATAAGGAGAGCCATCTCTCCAATCACGCCAACCAGATCCGGCAGCACATGAAACAACTCTCAGGGAAAAGCTATTGGGATGGCCTAACGGTATCGCCTGATTTCGTAGTAATGTTTATTCCTGGCGATAATTTTTTCTCTGCAGCTATAGAACGTGATCCTAACTTGTTTGAGGACGCCATAAAAGGCAGAGTGCTAATCACCACTCCTACTACCCTGATCGCCCTAGCAAAAGCCGTTGCATACGGCTGGAGACAGGAAAAAGTTGCTGATAATTACACTCGCATTGCTGAATTAGGGGGGGAGCTATACAAAAGAACTAGGACCCTGGGAACACACCTCAATAATCTTGCTAAAACCCTCAACACTACTGTTCTGCGATTTAACGAATTAGTAGGAAGCATGGAGAATAACGTCCTGCCGCATGCAAGAAAATTTGAAGAGTTGGAAATACAAGGAAGTGAGCAACAAATAGAGAAAACGGAACCGGTTGAGCTGGCTATACGAGAACCAAGAAAAGATCGTGATCTTCTTTTTGACAAATCAGGATCTCAATAACCGGAGTTTCATAAAACTGTGAGAATTCTCGACAATCAAAGGATGGCGCCCATTTTTCTTGAGTTAACAGCTCTAAACCAACCCCATCTCTTTAGGCCGAGCTTCCAAAAACTTCCTAACTTCTCCCAGAAATCCCTCATTGCCCTTATTCTCCCCTGCTAAAAGGTCTTCTACTTCAGATAATGCAGCAGGTATGGTGGTCCACGGCAGTCCCGAACCCTCGTTCAAAAGACGAGCTTTTAGCCAGTCATTCATTTCGCTAACCTGATGGGTGGAAAGCTGTCCCGGGCAATCAAAAAATAAGAGCCGATGCCCCAATTCTCTCAATCTAGGGTCAGACAACGTCTCCAGTAGACTAAGACGCTTTGCCAGAGGGGCTTGATGAAACTCCTCGAGAACACCCTGGTCCTCCCAACTGACAAAGCCGTCATAAATTTGCAACTCGACGTGGGGAGACCTTTCTTGACCAACAAATCTCTGCGAAAGAGCTTCGCCGACACGGGCCTGGAATTTCCGATCACTCCGAATAACGTCAGCCCGACGACCCCGCTCCTTCTCAGAAACTGATTTTAATTTTACGTTATCAGGCGCCATTCCAGTAGGCATCATGATTGGAAGCTTATTAGCGGTTAAGACCCGTATCACCTTCGGACTCTTCCCCAAGACCTTGATGAGTTCTTCCACGGATAACGAGATATAGTCAACAGGATCAAATTCGAGATCAAATACCGCCAACTGACTATCATAGTCGGGGTTGCGTCCACAATATGTGACTACCCATGAATACATACGTCCAAAATAGCGCTCACTGAGCGAGAAGTGTTCTTCCCGCATCGCATACTTCACTACGTTATTCTTATTAGTGGCGTCGCTCATAGCCGTCCAAACATCTGGCGCCATATTTTTTGCCAAC
>PBWV01000018.1 GCA_002728255.1 Rhodospirillaceae bacterium
CAGCATAGTTTGGGGTGATTGGCAGATAATCCGAAATAGCAGATGACCGAACGATAAGCTTTCCAATATCTTCTGGCATCATAAATGCTACGGGCGCCTTCACGGATGATATAACCTTTAGTCGTTCATTCAGACGGGAGTGCGTATCTTTCTTTTTTTCATCAGTCATAGTCTGATCTCCTTCATGCCCTGCCGTAGTCTCAGGTATCTGCCATCGGACTTTCAACAGCTACCAGCTGAATCCCTTGCCCACACAAATGAATTTGGCAGTTTCTCCTTTGGCGGTTTAGCCCTGTATATCCTTCCTATAACTGGTACCTTTTTGGATGAGAGATCCTGAAGTATTCATCCAACGTGGGTCTATTATAAGGGGCTACCAGTGAGTCTCCTATAGCCATACAGAGGCACTTGGTTGGAGTGTAAAAAAATATCTATTTAGTTCAGATGGTTATGATAACGAGGGAAAAGAAAGGTGCTTTGGAGGTGCCCATACAAAGTTATGGCTCTGTAAGGTGCTCTGAGGCGTCTTAAACAGCATTCTGAGGGCATATTTAGGAACGATAGGCAACGGTGATAGAGCCTAATGTTTAGCTCAATATAGGCCAGTCCCTATTATCTATATGCAACCTCGATGGTGTTTTTGTGGTGGGGTAGGGAGCTACTTCCGGGTCATGACTTCAGTTTAGAATTGGGACTCCTGAATGAAGTGTTCAGGACAATCTCAGGACACTTGTGTGGAGAACTGGCAAATATGGATAGTTATCTCGCCAGATTCATAAATTTTTGGTATTATTCATCAGGAGGTTCAATTCTAGGTTTTCAAACGAAAACGTTGATGGTAACACTCATTTATCTTTGTCGGGGTGTAGCGCAGGCTGGTAGCGCATCTGCTTTGGGAGCAGAGGGTCGGCGGTTCGAATCCGTCCACCCCGACCATTTTCCCTCACCAGGCCGTTGCCCTGCATAGTTGCATGTACTTTCGTGATACTAAGTGGAGCTACAGAGGAGTATGAAGGGATATGCTCCGTACCCTGGTTCTAATTGTACTGTTTTTGTTGTCGGTCCATGTGCCAGTGGTCTTAAATGCAAAGGACGAGAAGGATTGTCTCCTATGCCATAGCGAGATTGACGAAATCTCCGTATTGCACAGGAAATACTTAAGCAAAAACACACATGCGGGGGACTATCGTGACTGTGCCCAATGTCATAGTGACTTCAATGGTGTCTTCACATTACATAGAAAATATATAGGCTTGGATTAGATCTGAGTGTATTGACAGTGATCCACTTGCACTTAGACTGGTTGTATTAGTGCATTTCCATTGGTGATGGTGCAACTACCTAGCACAGACTTGCTTCTTGGTGACACCATTCTCTATGTCATATTTGATGTAACCAAATGAAATGCTCCACTCTGTGTGTCTGAATATGAATTGGTGTGCAACAAAATGCCCCATTTGGAAATAATACTTATTGGTATTTGCTCATGCATTATTTTTGACCTATGGCAACGCGTCCTGCAGACGCTCACATCTATTCCACCTTCTAATTGGGCACTCGTTGGTCGCTGGTTCATCGGCCTGGCATCTCGTGGTCGGTTAATAGCAAGTCAACTTTCCGAGCAGCCAACGGAAAAACATGAAACACTAGTCGGCTGGATGGTTCACTATGGGGTAGGTGTTTTCTACGCTTATGTTTTTGCGGTGCTGGTTCAGTTTGAACTTGTAAAACCAACCATAATTGATGGGCTTTTATTTGGTATAGCAAGTGTGATTGTGCCGTGGCTGTTTTTCATGCCAGCATTGGGTATCGGCATATTGGCAAATAAGGCCCCTAACCCACGGGTTGAATGTGCGTTGGCCTTGATGATGCACTCAATATTTGGATTATCTCTGGGTGTCGGCTTTTCTTTTTGGGCAGCATAACTTTAAGAAAAATTTAATATCTTTCTTGAAATAACCGCTCTCTCAATGTGGTGATGACTTTGCGGGAGTTACAATAAGTCCTTCAAGATCCTACCGCTGACTCTGATAGCACAGGATGTATATCAGTATCCTTAATGGCACACCCAATAATCAGTAATAACACTGCAACCATAACTACAAAGGATTTCACTTAAAGGTCCATATTAAATTTCCATCAAGCTGTATTTTTCCCATAAAATTATAATGCCGCATGGAAAGTAGGGTAATATAGCCTTATTCTGGGCTTTCTCAGGCTTCTGCTATACTTAACTTAATCGAGTCCATAAAGGATGAAATGAGAGCTACACTAACCATATTTTTTCTGATTTTTTTGCCCACAGCTGCTATGGGTGCAAATCTTAATGGGAAAGGGGTGCTTTGTTCCAATATTAGCCAAGGTTTCTTTTTTGAATATCCAAAGACTGTCCGGATATATCGTATTTATGGAATGGAAGTATGGGATTGGGAACAGAGTTCATATAATGAAGTGGGGAAGCACCGAATAGAATGGCATTACGATGGAGATTTGTACCATTTAGATGAGTTGACATTAATCCTAAACGGAATGAATGTTTCTTGTGAATTTGTAAATTCAAAATTGGACTTAAAAAAGGGCTTAAGCCCCATGTCGTTTTTTGAAAATTTAGAACAGGACTTGGGTAACTAGGTGGTAGAGAGGGGGTTGCTTCCCAAATTTCATAGTTAAATCCTTCGCCCTGAGACTGCGTTGAAAAAGAAGGCTGGGTCGTTTAACAAGAGGTGTCTTTTGCTTCTAAATACTAGTCAATCTTTCCCTCAGGTTTGACTCATCTGTTTTGGGGACAAATGGGGTTGCCGTTTTGAGCTCCTTCACCGGGAGCACTTCTTGGCGGGTAGGTCGTCTGTTATAAGCGTTGTCTGACTAATTTCTTGGGTATTGTCGAAGACACATTACATTGACCTGATGGCCAGCATAGTTGTGGTGAAAGCTACACTCCCATATGCCTTCCCAGCCTATCAGATGTGTTGCCCCTTCCTGCAGTTCTACTGATGAAGTGCAGAATTTCCACTGCATTTCATCAATGCTTTTGCATCGGGTATCTAAAATGGCACCATATTTCATTATTGACTCAGCTTCTTCCCCTACGATTGTCCATTGCTCGGTCCTCAACATGCTAGGGAAAGAAAGAGTTAGCATGGTGAGAATAAGCAGTGGGACTTGGGTCATTACAATATCCTGCCACTTCGTTGTGGGAGTTTGTCGGAATTGAGTACGATAATTCCTAACTCTCAAATATTTAAGGAAAAAATAAAATTCTCTAATTTAATTATAGCATCCTTCGCATCAGGGTCTTCCGGGGAGTTCTCCACGAAGGTGTGTGGCTGCGCTGCGTATTTGTGCACCTCAATCTGGCCACCTGCTTCGAGATAGGCCTTTGCAAATATGTCAGCACGGAAGTGGTCCACATTTGCATCTGCTTCGCCTTGTATTATAGCCATGGGAGGCATATGGGTAGCTTTACCCCCTTTTATTGTCATATAAGGGTTTCCTATTATCATGTCAGATGGATTCGCAAAGTATAAGTGGTGGGCTTCAATCAGTTGATCTATCTTTTTCTCTTTTGCCATCTTGTAGCGAGCGTGGGGATCTAGAATTGGCCAGCACGCAATAAAAAAATCTAAAGTGGCATCTACGTTGGCTAGTTGTTTGTCAGGAATAACATAGAGTGGATTAGTGGGTTGGGTTGCGACAATCCCCAGTTGTTGCGCTCCACTCGAAGAGCCCAAGCCTCCTATTAACTTTGTCTCTATATTGAGATTATCAAGGTTTTTCTTAAACCATCTAACTGCGTAGTTGACGTCGCGCACAGGATCAGGGAATTGAGCTTCCGAGGACAGGCGGAATTCTATCGCAAATACTCCTATGCCATTTTCAGCAAAGGAGTGATGGATAGTTTTATTATTGAAGCGGTCACCGCTTGCCCAAGCACCTCCATGTACGTCAATAACGAAGGGTACGGGGCCATTCGCATGGGGACGATACACTGTTGCCATAAGCGCAGTGTCCCGTACCATGCGATATAAGATGTCTTCCTTGCAAAATTTAGCCATCTACTTTCTTATATTGTCATTTCGAAACTGAATCTAGATCTACTGTATAGATAGCTTTTTCTTTTTTGTTGATAGAGTGAGAAATTTTGGTTTTTTGATGTCATGCCTAATGTATTGTGTGAGTATAATATCTGTTTGGTGCACTGAAGGGGACGGCAACCAGTCTGGATTCGTGATCTATTCTGAAAGAGGTTGTTAAATGCCGTTAGTGGGTGTGTGTCGTTGTTTGTTTTGTGACGGAGGTATATATGAATTTGGGAAAGAGAATGTTTGCCGTTGTCATGGGTTTAACTTTGCTTGCCTTTCCAAGGCAGGTGACTGCTGAGTTGGGAAAGCATGGGATCTATTCGGGGCAAATCGGTTTTGTTACGGTGTCATCGGATGTAATGAAGCTCTCTGAGGATCATACCTTTATCGTAGGAAAGTATAGCGGAACTTCTATCAATTCCGCTGGAAGTGGGTTCTTACACAATGTGGCTTGGGTCTGCAGTGGCACCACAGAAATCTTGAAAGAACAAAGTCGGGGTATTGGCTACTGTACGGTGACCGATCAGGATGGAGACAAAATATCTGGAAAATGGACATGTGTAGACGGCTCCTGTGACCAATATTTTAATACTGGTGGCACTGGCAAGTATCATGGTTTGAAATCACATAACAAATTTGACCTTGTATTCATTGGTACGACTGGCCATTTTGTTTCAGAATTTCGATATGGAGAGTATGTTATATCGGAATAGACCTTAGTTATTAAATATTGCTATGTAGAGGGCAAGTATAGTTTCAAACGATTTTTTGAATATTAGGAGGGTTCATTGGCCAAAGGTTATATGATTAGTGCCCATAGGTCCGAAGCTGATCCAGAGAAGCGAGCAGCTTACTTAAAACTTGCAGGAGCTGCGTTGGAGTCAGCTGGCGGAAAATTTCTTGCTAAAGCTGGTAGGGTGGAAGCTAGGGAAAATGGCATTGCTGGCCGGACTGTTTTAATCGAATTCGAGAGCTATGAGGCTGCAGTTGCGGCTTATGACAGTGAAGGCTATCAAGACGCATTGCGTGCATTGGACGGGGGTGCCGACAGAGATATCAGATTATTTGAAGGTGTGGACTAGGTCTGATTGCTGTTACTCTATGCGCATAGAGCAATGGAATCCCTGATGTCCAAATAGTTATAGAGATTCGCTTGGCCTCCTTATTTTGGGGTTATTTGGAGATTTTTTTCTGCCTCCGGAGAAGCACAAGTTCCAGGTATTCAGAATCCATAGGCTCACATTGCCATACCTTTTCTTTGATGTTGTTTAATCCAAATTCCAGTCTCAGGGTGTCTAGCATTAGGCTGTAGCTGCCCCAAAAAACACTAGATGCTAATGTATGATATCTGGCTTCCCTTAAACGTCCTAAGCGTTGTGGAGTGTCTATTGTCACCCAAGGTCCAAGAACGGTTTGTTCATAGAACAAAAGATAGTAAGGCCTGGAAAAATACAGATCGTCACGCTTGCACACCAACCCGTTTAAGTCGGTAGCCTCCAGGTGCTCCTCTGCCATAGCTGATGCGGGAAAAAGGCTAATCCAGAAGATAATTTTGGCTGTTATTATTATTAATTCCTTAGGGATTGGCTCTCGCCTCTATTTTCCGTGATGAGATATTTAATATAAATTTATTTCTGGCCATTTTTTTCCAACCGATAACGAAAATCACAAAATTTTGCGCCCTTCATTATAGTTTGACTCCTTTGAAGCTGAAGTTGTGGGTTGAAACCTCCACAAAAGTGCTTATCCCTGCCACATGAAAGAACTGACCCAAGTTCTGGAATGTCTAATTTTTTATACATCCGAGCATATTGGCAATCAGTAATATTGAAATCAAAACTAGTTTCTGTGATTTTCAAAACGTCCATTTCAAGTGCTTCGTCGGCAGTCCATAACTCATAGAGTTTAACAAATGCCGCAATGTCGTTTTCCTTCGGGTCGGTCGAAGCGGCTGTTGCACCTTGGGTTACAGCATCGCGTCTAATGGCGTTTTTGAGAATAGAAAGGGCTGCTTCTTTTCCAAACTGTGTCACCATTTCTTCAAAAATTGGCCTTATGACACGAGCTTCAATCTCTCGTCTCTTTATAATTGGAAGTTGTGATTCCATATATTTTCCTTTCTAGACCAGGTGCTGAGTACTACGAGGTTAGCCTCAAAATTAGCTTTCTTCGGCAATACAGTGTTATCTGTTGGAGCATTATGATAGATAGCTAGTTAAAGAGACACAGTTTTCTGAAACTTCCAGAAGAGATAAATTGAATACGAAGGAGCTTTCATGGCAGATGTCCACATATACAGGCCCAGCAAGACTGCCACCCAGTCCGGTTTGGCTAGGACCCGTGCCTGGGTTCTGAAGTTTGAGCCAGTATTTGGAAGATCTACAGAGCCCTTAATGGGTTGGACGAGCTCACGTGATACCCTGCAGCAGGTAACGCTAAAGTTTGGGACTGCGAATGAAGCAGTTGCATTTGCGAAAAATAACGGGCTAACTTTTCGTCTTTCTATGCCTGAGGTGAGAAGCCGGAAATTAAAGTCCTATGCAAATAACTTCCGGTATAGAAAGAGTCGTTGACCCCATTATTTGTTATTGTTCGGGTTGTTTATCATTTGAATGCCTATCTCTCCCCATGGTGTAAAAATCCTCATTTGGCCTCATTCCAGCAAAGTTGGCCATTCTGTTAGATAGCGCGAAGAAAGCAGCTATGCTAGCGATATCCCAGGCGTCTTCTTCAGAGAAACCATGCACTTCTAACTGTTGGAGATCATTATCTGAAATTTCAGAGGAATTCTCAGAAACCTTGATCGCAAACTCCAACATTGCCATTTGCCTGGTTGATATATCAGCTTTCCGGAAGTTTATGGCTAATTGATCTGAAAGTAGGGGGTTCTTTGATCGTATACGGAGAATAGCTCCATGAGCAATGACACAATATTGGCAATTATTTCTGCCGGAGGTTGCTACTACAACCATTTCTTTTTCTGCCGGTGTTAGACCAGAGGCGCCTTCCATCAATGCCTCATGATAGTCGAGGAAGGCGCTAAGTTCTTTAGGGCGGTGAGCTAGGGCAAGAAAGACGTTGGGAATAAATCCTGCTTTCTCGCGGACTTCCGCTATTTTATTTTGTAGCTTCGCAGGTAGGGAAGCTATTTCCGGAATCGGGTAGCGGCTAATTTTTCTGCTTGTAGTCATATGAAAGCGGGTCCTTTTAAGCCAAAATTTGAAGTCTGGCAGCCAACTGATATGATTTGGCACCACTGTGTTTGTATATGTGAACTACTTATTCGACATTAAGGTAACAGTCCTGTGGAATTATAGGGGTCAATTTAGGGGTTAATCTACAGTTGTTTAAGATAGTCCCTAATGTCAGGTTTTTGCGGTCTACAGGGTGGTGTACAATTTATTCGCGATATTTGTTGCTTTTAAGAAAAAGGATCAGTTTATAGAACAATCTAGAGAAGCGAGTTTTCAGGAATCTGAGAGGTCACTGTAGGATAAAACAGAGTATTTCCGATTTGATATTTTGCAGAACTCAGAGAACACACATATTTTTCATCTTAAGCAAGTGTATCAGGATAAGGTTGTGTTTGAGAAGCATCAAAAAACCAAGCATTGTAACAAGCTTTTTGCATCTGTTGGACCTTGGCTTGATTGTTTGGCGACATCATCGGTCATGAGCGCGGTTTCCCTTTCTGATGAAGTGTGGAAGCTGAAGAAAAATGCTCTTTTGTATACGGCCCAATAGTTTTCATCGGATTGTTTATTAGTTGGATTCCATTTTGATGGAGATAGTTCGAAGTAGTGGGAACACAGTGGTGAAACTAAAGCTATATTGGGCAGTATTGTTATTTGTCGCGGCCCTCGTCGGGGCTGGCTACTTTTTTTCAGGCTCATTCGGAGAACGGCGGGCGGCCATTGAAGGCGGCTTTGCATCCGTTGAGGAAATGATGATCACGCATAGGTTGGGCCTTAGTTCCAGGGCGGAATATCTTGCCTATTTAGAATCGTATCAGGCAAGAGAACGAAGAGGGCGAGAAATTAAAGCTGAGATGAACGAGAAGGAGCGTATTAAGAAGAAAGGCCTTTTGGAAGAAATGGAAGCTTTGGAGTATCGAGTTCAGAGCCTCCCACCTATAATTCTGGCGCCCGCCTTAGGCGAGGTCCACGCGGAATCCGCAGCAAATGAGCAATTTCAACTGGCTTGCCAAACAGCAAAAGAAATAGACCGAGCGGCCATAACCCGTGGGGCTGAGATAGATTTATTTGGACCTCGGAACATTAATGAAATGGTGAGAAGTGATCCAGATTCATTTGCTACTGAGGAGATCCCTAACCCGGTTCGATGGGATGACTTGTCTGGCACGTGCAAGGCATGGTTCACAGTGGATGGGGTATATAATGGTGTGCGACACCAAGGGTACTACTATGGAATTGTGTATTCTTTCCAACGGGATGATCGGAGAGGTGTAGTTGTAATGCGTTTTGACCAAAGAGAAAAATTTGTTAATTCTCTCGAGTAATGCGTAAGAAAATTCATAAAATCTGTTTGTAATTAGATCTGTTAGTAGTCCCTAAGAGAATAAACTTCATAGAACTTCTTTCTAAACGTAATGGGTGTGAGAACGGGACAAAGGGTTGTGATGTTAGGGAAATTTATCAGCGATGAATGTCTTCAGGCGAAATTGTATCCGATAATAGTCTTACTATTGTATTCTACTCTTTCTATATCAGTAGCCAGCTCTCCCTTACCACAGGTGGGGAAAGATGGGCTGGAGGGGGTGGGGATAGAGTGTGTGGTCAGTGAAATAAAATACGAGAGAGACTCGATCCCCAAGTATTTTGTTTTTGAAGGCGGCGAGGTATATCGCTTGTCGGCAACCAAGGGGATCCCGGCATATATCGAGAAATTTTCGCATGGTCAGTATTTTGAGAGCGATGAACAGGTCAGATGGTACCCCTATATTTTGGACCGAGAAACCCTACGGCTTAGTAAGTTGCGCCCTTCCTACCATAGTCGCGAACACAATTGTGTTCTCATGGACCTCGAGAGTATTGAGGTAATTCTTCAGAAAAAAATTGACGAGTTTGATGGGAAATGAGAAGTCTTGTTGAAAGAGCGCCCTTAGCTCAGCTGGATAGAGCACCAGACTTCTAATCTGGGGGTCCCAGGTTCGAATCCTGGAGGGCGCGCCACTGTTTGGGTGGATATATTGATGATGGTTGGAGAATAAGATAGCTGCCATTATGTCAAGAATGTTAAAAGTTTCTCACTTGATAGTTGGGCTGATAGGCGGGGCCCTGCTTTTGAGCGAAGAAGGTCGTGCGGCGGAAGCACCGCCGTTTAGGGCTTGGTGGCCCATAGTGAACCAGGAGGTGGAAGCGGGTGGAAGGGGGTTTCACGCGTTTGATTCTGACGGGAACAAAGATGGGGAGCAAAAGTAGAAAAGGGGATTTGGCGTAGGGTTTACAGATTGGTTGTTCCTTGAGCTTGAAGCAATATACGTTGGGAAGCCTGGCCAAAACCTGGATTTGAGCGGGTATGAACTAGGTTCCCGAATCGAATTGACAGAGACTAAAACCTTCAATGAGGCTCCTAACTTGGTTGATGTTGGACTCTTATTGGGAATCTCTGTACCAGACAACGGGGTCGATCCATATGAAATAGAATCGGGTTTGTTGCTGTATAAGCGTGCGGGTCCCTGGCGTATGACGGGAAATCTCTTGTTCGAGAAAGAATTTGGTAACTCCAATTCGGGCGATGTTGAAATGGGATATGCTGGTCAAGTCCGTTATCGCCTAACTCCCAGCATTCAACCTGGTGTGGAACTATTTGGGCGATTTGGTGTTCTAGGAGATTTTTCACTGGGCCAGGAACAACAAAAGGTGGGGCCTGGAGTATTCGGATTTATGGAGATCGTAGAGGATATCTCGCTAAAATACGAGTTTTCTTGGTTGTTTGGCTACACTAGTCCGACCCCCAAGCATTCGCTAAAATGGTTGTTCGAATTTGAGTATAGGTATTAAGATTATTACAATTTTAGTGATCCCACTGGTTCTAAGTAATCGTGATCCCAAGAATCTTGGCTGGGAAGAAAGTGCAGTGGGAGATTGCGGTTGAGCACCTAAGTTCGATGCCGACCGAACTGTGATGGAATTGGTGAAATGAAGCTATATCACTATACCCAAGAAATATATTTAGAGAAAATTATGGAGGACGGATTTTTAAGAGCAGAAGAAATAGATTCCGTCATCCCAAATGTTGTCTGGCTTACTTCGGAGAAATTTGTGCCTAATATATGCCGTCCACAAGACCATTCGGTAAGCCCCCCTCGATTTTCAGATGTAAAATTTCACAGGTTTGTATTTGATTCGCGGGACTCTTCAATAAGACGATGGGCCTTTTTTAGAAGAAAAATCAAGGGCGCGCGGGAAGAAATAGATGCGCTCGAGGGAAAGGCGCTGGAGATGAAAGATAATCCAAAAAAGTGGTATGTGGCGGAAGTGCCCCTCAAGGTTTCTGCCCACGAAAGCGCTCAGACGGATCCCGACTATAATTTTTTTGTGGAGGGAAGTGGAGCCATAAACTTTTTTGCGCCGTAGCCATTAAGATGTAGGAGGGCATGGAGAGGTTTTGATAGTTATTCCACCCAGTTTTTCTCGGCGCCAATTTTCTATAGCGAAAATCTTGTAACCAATCTTCCATATTTAAGAACCTCTCCATTGACTAACATAAGTAGCTTTTGGGAGAGAACTACAAAAAGTATTGAATAATTTTCGATCCATAATATTTGGGGTGACTTTCTATGAGAATAATATGGGAACGATTATGGTGAAGCGGTAGACATCATCACTTGTTTGTGATGCACTATCTTGAGGTTTAGTGTGTCAATTCGATGAGGTGTGAGACGCATGGTGGTTCCAAAAATTTTTATGCTAGTCTTTTTGGGTCTTTTACTTCTAATATTGATGGTGATCACTGTGCAACTTCATGTGGAGTACAGCGAGGTCAATAAACTGGAGTCTCGTTTAACATCGGAAATTAGACACCCTCAGCATATTACACATTCAAGGTACTTAATTCGTACTAATAAAATAACTAATTACAAATGTATTGTTAAAATTGAAGGGCTTCCTAAGGCGGCCCATTCGGAAATGGGTATGGCTCCATGTAGTGAAGTAAAATGGTGGAAGTTTTATAAATAAATCAATGTGTTGTATCTGATCATCATTTTTTGTATTGCGCTGCGTCAATTATTTTGAGAATTCGGAGCGTCTCATTATTCAGGTCGGTTAGATTGGTTATGCAGACCAATTTATCCGCAGCGGAAATTTGCTTAGAAATGAAAATGTATTGCTCCATTGCTACGGGCATATGAGATATATAAACCGCCACATCGGGTTTTCGAGGACATGTTGGTGCGATGTACCATTTTTCATCAGCATGTGCTGCATTATTAGTTATGTATACATATTGGCCTTCAGATCCGGCATAATCTGAAACATATATAGCGAGGTCAATTTCGTTAGTGTGTGCAGTAGTTGTAAGTAATATAATTACTAACGGCATTGCGGAGTATGGGAAAATCAGGCTCAAAAGGAGTTGAGTTTTTGTTGTTTCTTGTCCCATATTATTAATTTTGGTTGGCTTTGAAATGTGCTCTGCCTATTGATGCAGTCCTCTCTCCTTCTTCATCGGCTGCAGAAATGATAGTTATACCGTCGTCGATTTTATCCACTACTGTATCGGGAGATGCATGCTCAAGAAAGTGGATATTGTTGGCGCGGCAAGCATCGAAAACACGTTGTCTAGCTGTCAGAAGCGCGGCCGGCAGTGGATCTGGNATGTCGGTATAGCCAAAAGACATGCTCATATCCCCTGGTCCCCATTCTGCAAAGGAAATCCCTGGAANAGCTAAGGTAGATTCAACATTTGCTAGGGCAGTTTGGTTCTCAATTTTGACGCCCAATAGAAGTTCCCCATTAGGATTTAGGGGCCAAGGATCAGCCACTTTTACATAATCGGTGGGAGAAAGCCCCCATATTGGGGCTGCTGAGTACTGTCCGGCTGAACCTCTTCGGCCTTTTAATAGGACGTTCCCCACGCGGGATGTATGGATTGGGTATCTGGCGCATTCTACAAATGCCTGTACGGATTCGGCATTTTCAGCATGGCACAAAATTAGCCCATGTATGCCCCGCGCCAAAAGTTGTGTGATCTGCCAGGCATTGGCCATAATGTTGGCGCGACTGCTGCCGGTTACAGGCAACTCAGCAATTACAGTTGGAGTGGTATGCCCACTTCCAGTGGGGCCGCCGTCTTTGAGGCCCCTCATATAGGAATCTAGGCCGTTCCCGTCTAAGACCCCGTGTTCCATGCCAATATTAATATAATCTGCCCATGTGTTGCTATCTTTCATGCCAGCCTCGTAGCTGAGGTGGTGGCTGATATGGTCCCCCGTATAGTAAATAGGTTGCTGTAGGCTCAGCTTTTCTATCGCCCGGTTAATCCTGCGAGCCATAGTCTATCCTCCTATTGTCTAAAGTGCTACGGGGATGCTGCCTCAAAATTTAGTTAGCCTGAGTCTTCAGGAGGGTCTATCTTGTACAATGGGGGATTGAAAGTCTATCCACTTCATCGGACTTTGGCAGTGATTCTCGTAATACCGTCCGTAATCCAGCTTTGGATATGGGTAATAAAGAAGCGAACCCCTAGGTCATGAAAGTGCTGTATATTTGCTTCTGTGACTAGGGTTCCTGCAGTTTTTCCCGAGCGAACAATTTGGGTTAAAGCATCATCTATTGTGCTTTGTACATTTGGGTGGTCGGCAACCCCTATGTGGCCCATCGAGGCCGCCAAATCGCTTGGTGCGACGCAAAAGACGTCTATGTGGTCAACCGAGAGTATTTGGGAGAGATTGTTGATGGCGATGATGTCTTCAACTAGCACGATCAGAAGTGTTTCGTCGTTGGCTTTGACATAATAATCTTCAACACCATAGGATTGCCTTCCTGGATACATCCCGCGTTCCCCAATAGGGGGGAATTTTCCTGCTTTTATTACATCTCGTGCCTCTTTTTCTGTATTAACATGAGGAACACAGATGCCTTGCGAACCGCGATCAAGGGTCCGATATATCAATCCTGCTTGATTTTGATGGACCCTGGTGATCGATGTTTTTCCCCAGATATCGCAGGCTCTTGTAAGTTCACCGAGTTCGCTAAAGTCAACTCCTCCGTGTTCGCCTTCCAACCAGACGCCGTCATGATTTCCCGGTCCGCATTTTTCTATGGCATCGGAGCTATCAAGCCCCATCAAAACAACAGCACTTTCCCCAGAATTTAGTTTCTGTTTCACTTGGTTTTTGCGTAAATCTACCATTTTTTTCTGTGCCTTCTATTGTACTTTTCAGCTATAAATTTATTCTAATCATTGATAAGATGAAAACCTTGACTATAGGAAATGGTATTTGTTAGCAGAACTATATCATTTTCTTTGTGGCATTTACCGCTATAGATTGATATTGAGGTAGGTTAGAATCCGAGACTGAGTGGGAGAAGGAGTTAGCATGTCTGAGGAACAAAATACTACTGATTACGGCCTGGTATGGGTGACATTAGCAACGATTGGTTTCATGATTGTCGCCGGATTTCTGTTAACTACAGCGATTAACGCATAAAGTTCCCAGTGGAATCGATGCTGGTGTCTAATCAATCCTATATTTCTTTATAAAGGCGGGATTAGGATCCAGGCCCAGGCCTGGGTCATCTGGGACTCGTACCATTCCCTGGGTGGGTTGTAGTGCGTTGTCGTACATGTCTGCGTCAAGAGTTACATAAAATCTTTCTATGGGCTGGGTGCCATGAGACGCCGCTAATATATGTAGAGTTGCCAAGAAACCTGGACCAAAATATGGGGAGTGTGGCTGTAAATTGATGTTTTGTAATTCAGCCAGAGTAGAAATTTTCTTCATTTCTGTTATGCCTCCAACTTTTGTAACACTAGGTTGAGCATAGTCCACCGCCCCAACCTTAAACATCTGCGAAAATTGCCACGCCGTACAGGAATTTTCACCGGCTGCGATGGGTATACCATGCAAGTGACGGAGTTCGCACAGTGCCTCAAAATTTTCTGGCGGCCAAATCGGTTCCTCTAGCCAGTGCAAGTTGCAGGAGGCGAGTTTTTTGGCCATTTCANTCGCTTCGTGTGGCGACCAACTGCAGTTAACGTCAAGTGTGATTGGAACCTCTTTCCCTGCTGCAGCACGGGCAGCTACAACGGGCNCTACAGTATTTTCGTGCAATTTAATCAATTCATATCCCTGATTTAATGCTTCCGCGGTGAGCCGGGCACACACATCTGGATCATCGTACTTTAGNAGACTTGCATATGCAGGCACTTCGTGGCGTCCCAGTCCTCCGAGTAATTGATATAGGGGGACCCCTGCCGTTTTCCCAGCAATGTCCCAGAGCGCGATATCCAATCCGCTGAGAGCAAACATAGTTACTCCATACCGGCCCAAGATATGATTTTTAACGGCTAGTTCCTTCATGAGTGTTTCAATTTTTAGTGGGTCACGTCCAATAGCTAGCGGTCCGATCAAGGTGTCGATAGCAGTTTTTGTGGTATGAATAGCGTTGAAGCCGAAGGCCTCCCCATATCCAGTAATGCCCTCATCTGTGTCCACTTTAATGAGGAGGTGTCCAAGTTCGTGCCCATCTCCAGCTATGAAATTGGTTGAATTTCCACCCTGTGTAAAAGGAATAGGAATGGGTATAGCTTCAATGTTAATAATTTTCATGGACTTATTCCTTAATTTCTTTTCAGACCGTAGCTAAATATACGCATTCTCTGCATCGCCGGTTTGTAGACCGCCCACAGCTTGCGCTGTACCTGTGAGTTCTACGGTTGTAATATTGACTCGCTTGGGCGCATCTAGGGCATGTATAATTGTATTGCTGATGTCTTCAGGCTCAAGTGTCTCGAAACGAGCAAGCAACTCCTTGCTTATTTTATCCCCAAACGCAGTCTTAAAGAAATTCGTGTTAACTCGGCCTGGACAAATTTCAGTGACCCGTATGCCGGTTCCGAGTAGCTCGATACGTAGGTTTTGGCAAAGCATATGAATCGCACCTTTGGTTGCGCCGTAAACAGATTGTTTTATTGGATGCAGTCCTGAAATCGAACCAATCATAACAATGTGTCCCAATTTTTGCGATACCATGTTTGGAGCAATGGTGCGTACAAGGTGGAGCGATGCCGAGACATTGGTTTGGATCATGTCATATATTGCTGCTGTATCAGCTGAATGCAGGGGCCCTTCGCTNCGACCGTGGCCAGCATTATTAACTAGGATATCTACTTTCAATCCGGTTAGTTTGGCATCAATTTCGGATCTATCTCGAAGATCTAGTGCAATAGGGATGCAGCCAGTCTCGTCTTGGAGATTTTTTAGCAAGTCATGGCGTCGTGCTAGGGCGTAAGTCTTAATATTAGCATTGCTAAGTTCCTTAACTACGGCGCGGCCTATGCCGCTAGATGCGCCAGTTACTAAAGCACTCTTAAAGTCGCTTAGAGGCATGGAATGGTTCCTTCCTAGCTGCTCGGTGTGTCATGTTGATATAACCTACGGCTAGCTTGAAGACTGGGATTGGGCTGCCGCGCGGAGTTTGGTGATGGTTGTTTTGGTAGTTATCNGCTCGGGGTCTGTAATTAGTTCTATCAGGGAGGCCTTGTTTGAACCTAACGCCCGCGTTAGAGCTGGCTCAAATTCCTCATTCTTAGTAACCCGCTCGCCATGAGCGCCATAGGCTAATGCTACGCTTTTAAAGTCAGGGTTCGAGAGTCCGGTACCAATTACCCGTCCTGGATAATACTTCTCTTGATGCATTCTTATGGTGCCATACATATGGTTGTTGAAAAGTATAATCAGAGGTTTGGAGTCATGCTGCAAAGCAGTAGCAAGTTCTTGTCCNGTCATCATGAAACCACCATCACCTACGAAGCTCACGACTTGTTGGCTGGGGCGTGCGATTTGTGCTGCCACGCCCGCTGGAACGCTGTATCCCATGGCACCGGCAGTTGGTCCTAACTCCGTTTGGGGGTGCTTAAACCGCCAAAAGCGGTGCGCCCACCCACTGAAGTTACCGGCATCGACTGTTACAATGGTGTTGCTAGGCAATTTTTGTTGGAGAAGATTTACTACAAAAGCTGGGTCCAATGGCCCTTCTACGGCGTCGGGTTCCAACGTTTTCAAGTAGTCGTTTCGGGCATCCTTGGCCCAGTCTTTCCATGGGATCTTCTCTACACCTGGCATCGCGCTTGCCTCAAAGGAAAAGGAATCCATCCCCGATAGGACTGCTATCTCTGGCTGAAATACTTTGCCAAACTCAATTGCCTCAGGGTACACATGGATCATACTGGTGTCTGGGACCGGCGTATTAATCACTGAGTAGCCCTGGGTGGTAATTTCTCCCATTCGGGCTCCCACAACTAAGAGCAAATCTGCACTCTTGATTCTCCGAGATAGGGCAGGGTCAACCCCCGTACTAAGGTCACCAATATAAAACTCATTATGATTGTCGAACAAATCCTGTCTCCGAAAGGAGACAGCAGTGGGGAGTTTGTTTTTCACAGCAAATTTTTCAATATTTTTGCAGGCTTCTGGTGACCATCCACCACCACCCAGAATCATAATTGGCCGAGATGATTTTTCGAGTGCTTTCCGAACATCTACCAGTTGCGCCGGGCCGGTTTGCGGCCTTACTGCGGTGGCCTTTAGCCCATCATTTACAATGCATTTTTCTGTTAGCATGTCTTCTGGAAGGGCGACGATAACTGGTCCTGGCCGTCCAGAGAGGGCAGTTCTGAAAGCATGGTGTACAATTTCGGGAATTCGACACGGGTCTTCTATCTGCACAGCTAGCTTTGTCATTGGTGGTGCAAACATTTTTGAGAAGTCTATCTCTTGGAAGGCCTCTCTTCCAGACATATTGCGAGCAACCTGTCCTACAAAGAGCACCAATGGGGTGGAATCCTGCATAGCCGTGTGGATGGCAATGGAAGCATTGCATGCCCCGGGTCCTCTGGTGACAAAACAGACTCCCGGTTTTCCGGTAACCTTACCGAATGCTTCGGCCATAAAGGTCGCCCCACCTTCTTGTCTGCAAGTGATTAGTTTAATCTGGTTTCGAGCGCCATATAGTGCGTCGAGCGCTGCAAGATAGCTTTCGCCTGGCACGGCAAATATAGAATCCACTTCGTTTATTAAAAGTTGATCAATTAGTATTTGGCCGCCTGTGCGCTCATTAGTTACTTGCTGCATGTAGCTTTCCTTAGTNTCCGAGATTAGCGAAATAATTTATATTTTATGTTATCTCTCAAGTGTTTTCAGGATCATTGGTCAAACCTATCTATGGCAACGCTTTTTACTAGTGCAAAAATCGATTTTCCTTCTTTTAAGGATAGGGATTCGCAGGCATGTTTTGTGATTTGCGCATGGATTATAGAAGAGGTGGCAGTTTGTATGGCTATGCTTACGGTTGCTTGCTCAACCTCCTGAATGCTCGCGATACTTCCTGGTATCACATTTAGGATACTTAAATTTTTCGGTTTTTCAGTAGCTATAGAAATATCCGTGGCATTTAATCTGAGGCGAAGTTTTGTCCCTTTGGGGAGGTCACTGCGCGGGAGAAGAAATAAGCCAGCAGGGGTCTTTACTTCATTTAATCCTGATTTCCCTTGAGTGCCAATAGCCTCACCTTGGAGTATGGTTACCAAATTTTCCCTGCTAACTATTTCGTGAAATTGGGCGTGGTCTGTTAAATGCTCCACTGGCTTAAGTCCGTTTATTGCACCTTTGATTACTAGTCCAGCTTCGTCTGCAAGGCGTATTACTTCATCAAGATCATGGCTGACATAAATAATGGGTAAATTGAAATGGCGATTAATCTTCTCGATAAATGGCAAAATGTCTAGTTTACGTTGGAGATCTAGNCCGGCCATGGGTTCATCCATTAAAAGTATTGAGGGTGAACTGAGAAGTGCACGTCCCAGAGCTACTCGCTTTTGTTCACCGCCAGACAGGTTGTATGGTCGTCTTTCTAACAGTGCTTGTAAGTCTAGGAGGTCAATAATCTCGCTTTCTTCTAGCTGACGACTTTTTTTGTTTGCTAGTTTTTTCCCATAAAATAAATTTCTTTGAACACTCATGTGCGGGAAGAGTCGATTGTCTTGAAAAACGTANCCGACACGTCGTTTTTCTGGGGGTAGGTTGATCCGATGAGAGGAGTCAAAGAAGGTTTCTTGATCAATTTTTATAAGTCCTGTTTGGGGAGTTAACAGGCCAGCAATCATNTTAATAATTGTGCTTTTCCCAGAACCAGATCTGCCTAATAGGGCTGTTATGTGTCCAGACTGGCTGCTAAAATTTGCCCGCATCTGTAATGTGCCAATTTCCCCTGCGATATTGACTTCAAGCATTTAAGAATTCCTTGTATGCCGGGTTGNCCGGCGCGCCAGTGCTTCAGATACAAAGAGTGCAACAAATGCTAAGGTAATGGATATAATAGTAATTCTTATAGCCATCTGATCTCCGTCTGGGGCCTGGGTAAAGGTGTATAGAGCGAGGGGTAGTGTTCTTGTCTCCCCTGGTATGTTAGATACAAAAGTTATGGTTGCTCCAAATTCACCCAGGCTTCTTGCGAAGGCAAGAATTATGCCCGTTGCAATGCCTGGNGCAATTAGAGGTAAGGTGATCGTCGTGAAAACTCTGGTTGGTCCAGCCCTTAGGGTTCGGGCGGCTAATTCCAGCCTCTGGTCTACATTTTCTAAGGACAGCCGGATAGACCGAACCATTAAAGGAAAACCCATTACAGCTGATGCTATAGCTGCACCTTNCCATTTGAAAGATAGGGTTAAACCAAAGGAGTNGTACAGCCAGCTTCCAAGTACACCTCCCTTTCCTAGGAGCAANAACAGGAGATAGCCGATTACCACTGGTGGGACTACCAATGGGAGNTGGACGATGCCATCTAGAAGAGATTTNCCTATAAATTGGCGTCGCGCTAGTAACCACGAACAGAAAAGGGCAAGAGGAAAGCTAATCCATACGCTGCAGAATGCTACCTTCAAACTTAAAGTTATNGCGGACCATTCTTGTTGAGTTAGTTCAAGCATTGGGGTTCACGGACGTTCAAAACCATACTTTTCAAAGGTCTGGAGTGCGGCCTCCCCTATTAGATGGTCAAAAAAAGTACGGGCGATTGCTGCGTCGGGATGGGCTATCATAGCTACCGTGTAATATATTGGATTGTGCAAATCCGGGCTAAAAATATCTACTATATANACATCGTCGCTTGCCGCGGCGTCGGTCTTGTAGACGACGCCTAGTTCTGCCTCTCGTAATTCGACAAGCCTCAGTGCCGCGCGAACGTCCTTGGTGGGAGCTAATTTGTGCTTTATATCGTTCCAACATCCCAGTGCCTCGAAGGCTTGTTTGGCATAAATTCCAGCAGGCACCGAGTGGCTGTCTCCTATTGCCAGTCGTCCCTCGCCTAGGGCTTCTGCAATCGGGAANCCAGGATGAATTTCTAGCTGACTGAGATGCTNCTTATTGGCAATTAGCGCTAGTTGGTTGGTAAGTATGTCTTTAGTCAAATTGGAGTCCAGAAATTTTTTGTTTATCAATCGGTTGGTCCAGGGCCGGCTGGCTGAAATAAAGATATGAGCAGGAAGGCCATTTTCGATTTGACGGCTTAGCCCCCCTGTCCCTCCATAAGACACGCGAATAGCTCTATGGTTAGTACCGAGCTTGTCTCTCGCTTCTATTATTTCTTCTAGTGCTGAAGAGAGGCTGGCTGCCGCCNAAACAATTATTTCCTCGGCACTTATCTGTTTGGAAGACGCAAAAGGCCAAGCCGTGAAGGTAATAAGAGCAAAAAGGAACGCGCGCACTTAGATCAACCTCGCAATGTAAGTATGCGCTTCATAGCTCAAGTATCTGCTTATACACTTCCAGAAGAGCGATCCTTTTGCTCTGCATTCGAACGGGTCCTTAAGATCAGCTATATATGACCGTATATAGCGCTGTTTGTCAAGACGGGGACTTTAATTGCTGGGTAGGTTATTGTCTGACATCAAAAAACTAAATTTCTCGATATCCTGTAGCGTCGCTGCAATTGCCTTCTGCTCCATGACTTCATAGCTATCTATTACTGTTTGGCCAAATTCTGTTATTGTCGCGCCCCCTCCACCCTTTCCTCCNGGGGAAGCCGCAACAACAGGGCTGCGAAAGCATCGATTCATTGTGTCTACCAGNAGCCAAGCGCGGCGATACGACATGTTCATTTGTCGGGCTGCACCAGATATCGACCCATTAGTGGAGATGGCTTTGAGTAAATTGAGCTTGCCAGGTCCCATAGCAATTTCTTGTCCAAAAAGAATTCGGAGCCGTAATTGTTTGTCATCCGTCATCACAGTTTCCTCAGAATCTCGGTGACAGTATACCTAAGTTGTTAGGACATAGTTATCATTCTTGAAAGAATATATCATGCACTACGTGGTCTCCCACGAAAATGCCCAATTCTTTGGCGATGCCAGCATTGAGCTCAATTACGCTTAATGCTGGCTTATTGCCAGGGATAGGGTCAACAGACATTGGCACGGTTGCATGCTCTATTTGGAGAATTTTACCAGTCTTATCGACGAACAACATATCCAGTGAGATCAATGTATTCTTCATCCACATAGAGATTAATTTTTCTGCTCCAAAGTCAAAGAGCATGCCTTGATTAGGGGCTAGGTGCTGGCGAAACATTAGCCCAACTTGTCGTTGAGCTTCAGTGGCGGCTACATCTACCGTAAATTTGTGGGTACCTGAATCCGAGATTACTAATATTTCAGATTGTGAGAAACTTACTTCGGAGAGTGCGTCGGTGACGCTAAAGCTGTATAAAAATGTATACAAGAAAAACAATTTTGTACCATATTTAGCCATGTCTTTAGTCTCGCACTATTCTTTGCTTGGTAGATTGACCTAATATCCAGAAGCACTTTCTAGCCTGCGCAGCCCGTCTTCTAGATCTTTTTGCAGGTCCTCTGGGTCCTCAAGGCCCGCATGAATGCGGAGAGTAGGGTGGGAGGGGTCCCAATTAGTAGCGGTTCGTTGGCCAGAAGGGTTTGTTGGAATGATGAGNCTCTCGTATCCGCCCCAGCTATAGCCCATCTTAAAGAGTTCCATGTGATCTAACATTGCAGCAATTGCGTGTTTATTAGTCGGTTGCAGAACAACTCCAAATAGTCCGCTAGATCCTCGAAAATCCCTCTGCCATATTGAGTGGCCAAAATTAGATGGCAGACCTGGGTGGAGCACTTTTTTTACAATAGGTTGCCTTTCAAGCCACATTGCCAGTTCCAGGCCAGTTGACATATGTCGGTCCAGGCGC